>CAZXMY010000001.1:0-29417 GCA_964641325.1 uncultured Flavobacteriaceae bacterium
ATCATCACTAGCTAGATACCACAATGACTTATCTCCATTTTCATAGAATATAATAGAATAGATTGTATCTTTTTTAGAAGGATACTCTAATGAAGCAACTCTATTAAACTTAGAAAATTTAGTCGCCATTTCCTTATTAGCCAATTCTCCGAAATTTGTTTTTCGATTACGTAAATATGGAAACTCCTTTTTTGTAAATGCCTTCTCTTTTTGAAGCCTATTCGCTTTGATTAAAATTTCAAAATTAAGTTCGTTTTTTGCAGATTCTAATGACAAATAAAAAAGGGAATCTCGCTTAAGTCTAGAATTGGCAATATAGTACTTCTCTAAAAGCACGTCATTGTTTCGCTCCAGTATATTATAATAAGCATTATTACCAAACGCTATAAAATCGACTTTCCCCCTCTGAGCAAAGGAGTTTGCACAAAAAATCATTGCAAAAAATAATGATATTATGATTTTCATAAACTCAATATACAGCTTTCTAGTAGTATGTTTTGCGTGGTCATTTGCTTTTGGAAAATAGAGCATGTGAGTCTTATGTTATAGAAGAATACCTATTTCATTTTAGTTGAATATTCTGGTCTGATATTAATGTGTAAAAGTAAAGTTCTTTGCAGATGACTTTTTGAAGTTTATTAGAGTTTGTTACTAATCATCAAAATACTCATTGCCATCTTTATCTACCCAACCCTCAACACCTTCAAGAGTCTTAAATCTATAAAAACCTCTAAAATATTCGGATATTAATCTGTACTTTATTTTAGAAATTTTCTCTTCTAATAAAGGGAATTCATTTTGACCTAATCTCAGAATGGGAAGATTATCTGTAAGACTCCAATTAGGATAACTAGGAATTAATTTGTAATCATCAATTCCCGATTCCAATTTATATACAGTTGTCCCGTTTGGGCTGTGATACTGAATAAAACTAAATACATCATACAAACCATCAGCTCTGAATCCGAAAAGAAATACTGACCTCCCCAAGAAATAATTAGTAGCTTTAGAGTTAAAATAGAAGTTATCATATTCAGAAACATCGCCAAGAACAGACAAATACTGATTTTTTAAATCTTTTCCGTTTGTTTTTCTCAAATAGAAAAAATTGTCAATTAACACAATTTCAAAATCATAATATATTTGAGTACTTCTATCCAATTCTAATTCATCCTTATAATTTTTATTCCCATAAAAATTGACAATGCCTATTCTATTTTTATTATCAATAAAAGTAGTGTAGAACCGGTTGTTACACGAAGTCATAATCAATTTATTATCAATTTTGAGTAGTGGTAATAGTTGATAATCGAAGGCGCCATACGATTGATTTTTTTTAACTACAATGATATCTTTTAATTGTACTTCATCGTATTCTGGCTCTAAATATACCTTTTGTGTAATGTTGTCAAAAATGCCTTTTTTATTATTCTTTTCAAACACCTTCAATCCTCCTGCAAAAGAAGTAGTCGAATTTAAATTATCTATTTTAGATGTTATAAAAGAAGCTTTATGTAATCTTGGAGAGTCAAGATCCCACAACAATTCTTCGGCATCTATCAATAAATTCCCTTTACCATCCTCAAACATTAAGCTTGTGGATCCTGAGTCTTCGCAATCCATGAGCAGGTAAACACTAAAGTTTTTAGTCTTGATTTGTTTCATTCTCAGAGAACAACCGTTTACTGCATCAGGTACTTCTGCATTATATTCATAATTCACCTTAATCATGCTATTAGGTATAACTTCAAATTCAAGGTTGGAGTGACTGTCCATACTAAAAACCTGACCGATTTGCAGTTCAAATTTAGAAGCAATATCATCACTGTTAATTAACGTTTCATGCTTATCAATATAATGGTCCTTTCTAAAGGAATCTAAACTAGGGTAGGACATGTAAGTTGCAGACAAATTATAATTCTCATAATCATATTGAGTAACCCTAGTTGAATCTTGCGCTACTTCAATATCAAATAATGAAATTTGATCAAAGGCAATGTAATTTTCAATTTGCTTTTGAGCATGCATTGAGATTGAAATAAAAAAACATATAAGTATCCTCATACAATAAAGATAATCAAATTCCCCTTTCGCGTAAGCGCCCTCAAATTTGTATTTTTACAAAAACCAAAACCTTGCTTAGGTGGATGAGACCTGCCTGCCGGCAGACAAGTTTACACCTTTGCAGAAATAGAATCTTATGAAATACCATCCAATAGACAGCTCCCTTTTTGTAAAAAACCGCAAGAACTTTATGGCGCAAATGCAGCCTCATAGTCTTGCCGTTTTTAATAGTAACGATATTTATCCCGTAAGTGCAGATAGCACATTGCCGTTTGAGCAACATCGCGACATCTTTTATCTGAGTGGTGTAGATCAGGAAGAGAGTATTCTAGTATTATTTCCAGATTGTCCCAAACAAAAATATCGTGAGATCCTTTTTCTAAAGGAAACCAATGAGCATATTGCTGTTTGGGAAGGTGAAAAACTTACCAAAGAAGCTGCTTTTAAAACAGCTGGAATTAAAACCGTTTTTTGGTTACAAGACTTGGAGAAAATTTTTGCAGAATTGATGACCTATGCAGATACGGTATATGTAAATACTAACGAGCATTATCGCGCTGCCGTAGAGACCGAAACCCGTGAAGACCGTTTTACGAAATGGTGGAAAAATAAATACCCTGCTCATAGTGTAGCAAAAAGCAATCCTATTTTACAACGTTTACGCTCTGTAAAAGATCAAATAGAAATAGACTTGATACAGCAGGCATGTGATATCACTA
Organism: uncultured Flavobacteriaceae bacterium; assembly: GCA_964641325.1. GTDB lineage: Bacteria > Bacteroidota > Bacteroidia > Flavobacteriales > Flavobacteriaceae > Dokdonia. The sequence continues at coordinate 2,784 of CAZXMY010000001.1, forward strand.
ACAAGGGATTTAGACGTGTATTAGGATTTGTAAAACCTGGTGTTTGGGAATATGAGATTGAAGCAGAATATATGCACGAATTCTTACGCAATCGCTCTAAAAAGTTTGCCTACACACCCATTGTCGCTTCTGGCAATAATGCCAATGTGTTGCATTATATCGAAAACACCCAGCAGTGTAAAGATGGAGATCTTATCCTGATGGATGTAGGGGCCGAGTATGCTAATTACTCTAGTGATATGTCCCGCACTGTTCCTGTAAATGGTCGTTTTACAGCGCGTCAAAAAGCAGTTTATAATGCTGTACTAAGTGTAAAAGATGATGCTACAAAAATGCTTGTGCCAGGAACCCTATGGGAAGAATATCATAAGGAAGTAGGCAAGCTTATGACTGCTGAGTTATTAGGCCTAGGACTTCTGGACAAAGCAGATATACAAAATGAGAATCCAGATTGGCCTGCGTATAAAAAATACTTTATGCACGGCACGAGCCACCATATGGGATTGGACACTCACGATTATGGTTTATTGCATGAACCTATGCAAGAAAATATGGTTTTTACCGTGGAGCCAGGAATTTATTTGCCAGATGAGGGCTTCGGAATAAGACTAGAAGATGATGTCGTGATTCAAAAAAGCGGAGAACCGTTTAACCTAATGCGTGATATCCCTATTACCGTAGAAGAAATAGAAGACCTTATGAATAAATAGGATTACGCTTAAGCGAAAAATAATAAAGCCCGATTTCTTCTAGAAATCGGGCTTTATATTGAGACTAAAATTACACAACCGCTTTCAGTTCTTGAAACATATATTGTTGTAATAATTGTAAAGCCCGCTGCTTGTCGTCTGTAGCTACCACTAACGAAATATTGTGATCACTGCCGCCATATGAAATCATACGTACGTGTACATCTCTTAATACTTGAAACAATTGCGGCGTTTGCATATCACGATTAACAGCATCTCCTACAAGACATATAATACTTTGTTTCATATCTGTACTCACTTGAGAAAAAACGGCAAGTTCTTTTAGTATAGCATCTAAGTGTGACTCGTCATCTATGGTTAGTGATATGGCAATTTCAGAAGTAGTAATCATATCAATTGCCGTTTCATATCTCGCAAAAATATCAAAGACTTTACTTAAGAATCCGTGGGATTGCAACATTCTCCCGGACTTTATTTTTATGGCGGTAATACCGTCTTTGGCAGCAATAGCCTTTACACCTTTTCCTTCTGGATGATGTGTGACCAGCGTTCCCAGCGCATTGGGATGCATAGTGTTTTTTAATCGTAAAGGTATTTTTTGCTCTCGCAGAGGTTGCACCGTCTGAGGATGAAGAATCTTCGCTCCAAAATAAGCTAATTCTGCCGCCTCATCATAGGATAATACGGGTAAAGCCGTAGTCTCTTCTACAAATCTGGGATCGTTATTATGAAAACCATCTATATCCGTCCATATCTGCACTTCAGATGCTCCTATGGCAGCACCTAAAATTGTAGCCGTATAATCGCTTCCTCCTCTTTGTAAGTTTGAGACTCTCCCTTCAAAATCTCTGCAGATAAAACCTTGAGTGATATAAATTACGTTATCATTTCCGTGAGTAATAAAACGATTTACATTCTCCCGTATATAGTAGTTATCGGGTTCTTGATTATTATCTATGCGCATAAAATCAAGAGCGGGCAATAATACTGCGTTTAATCCCTCTTGCTTTAGAAAGTGACAAAAAATAAAGCTCGACAACAATTCGCCTTGAGCTAGAATAGCATCTTCTTCAAACTGGGTAAAAACAGTCTCATTCGCAAATCTATCTATATCTGTAAAAAGGGTATTAACATATCCAATTGCGGTAGCCTTAAGTTTTTTATCTGTAAATAGCTCTTCGACCACTTCATTATAAAATGCTTCTAACTTATTATAAAGGACATTATATTCTTCTTCTCTTTTATAACGAGCACAGGCTGCTATCTGAGTGAGCGTATTCGTGGTTCCTGACATTGCAGATAATACTACCACCTTAGGTTGCGGCGTGTCAATAATATGTCGCACAGCCATCATATTTTCTATAGAGCCCACTGAGGTCCCGCCAAATTTTAATACTTGCATACTATTTTTAATGTAAAACTACTCTGTATCTGGTCAATTTCTATAAATATTAGTAATTTTGACCAATAACATACTTTATGTATAATATTTAACATTTTGAAAACAATAGCGAACTGTATATCCGAAATTATTGCGAATAAGCCTTATCTAGAAGAAGTGCTTTCTCTTAAGATCATAAACTATTCTTCTCTGGCAGATCATTTAAATCCACAGGTAGAACAAATGTTAGGAAAACCGGTTAAAAGTGGAGCAATTCTCATGGCATTGCGTCGTTATTCACCTCCTACGGATACCAAAAAATCTATGCGATTACAAGAGGTCCTAGCCTCTATGGGAGACATTACTGTACGCTCTAAACTTATTGTGTTTACCTTCCAAAACTCTTTAACGCTTATTAAAAATCACGCCGCTCTCTTAGGGTCTGTAGGACAAAATCCTCATGTTTTTTACACCTTTTCCAGAGGAATACATGAGAGTACACTCATTATTTCGTCAAGCGAAAAGGAGAATATTAAAAAACATTTCCAAAATGAGGTAACACTTGGTAATCAAGAAAATCTCTCGGCAGTAAGTATTAGATTACCTAAGGGTAATAGTACCGTTGCAGGATTGTATTATCAAATTTTTAAAAGACTCGCCTGGGAAGGGATCGCCTTAAGTGAGCTTATTTCTACGACCAATGAGTTTATTGTTCTTGTAGAAGATCATCTTGTTGATCGCGCTTTTTCTATTATAAAAAAACTACATAGCTAGTTTAGGCCTGTTTATTGTTAGATAATAATTGCATTACAATCCAAACAGTAACCGCGGGCAATAGCCATCCCATTCCTATGGTTCCCAATGGCATAAATTCTAGTACCGGTTGTACCATCTTTTCAAAACCAATGGAGGCTATAAAATCGGGTAGACTGCCTAAAATGGTAACGAGAATAGTAGCCCTAAACACATTTTTACTCGCCAATCGATCCGGTAGCGCGTTTAAGAGTATCAAAACAATAGTTATGGGATATATAAACATAAGTGCTGGTATAGCCACCACTATAATAGAATGCACGTCTAACTGCCCCATAAAAACTCCAAGGATACTCGCAATGACAGCTGTTAACACATAAGCCTGTTGAGAATTCCCAAGAATCCCTTTTGCAAAATCCGCTGTACCTGCAACAATACCCACAGCCGTTGTAAAACAAGCTAGCGCAACTAAAACGGCTAGAAAAACCGTGCCTATGTTCCCAAGTGCATCTAAACTTAACTGATTTAAAAGGGCAGTGCGATTTTCGATTACAAGTTCACCACTATGCATAGCACCTAATGCAATGAGTCCTCCATAAATAATAAGAAGTCCTATCCCTGCTAAAATTCCCGCATTTATAATAACACGTTTATTGCTCGTAAAATCACCTCCTTTAAGACCTAAAGAAATTACAATAACTCCACCTACCACAACACCGCCTATAGCATCAAAGGTCTGATACCCTTCTAAAATTCCGCTCGTAAATGTATGATCAAAAATAGAGGCACATGCAGGCTCAAAATCTCCAAACAATCCAATTCCTACAATTAAGCTAAGGGTAATAATTATTCCCGGTGTTAGAAACTTGCCTATCACATCTAATATTTTACTCCTATTTATTACGAAGAGTAAAACAAGTGCAAAATATATACTACTTAATCCCCAAGAAGGTAGCTGTATATAGGGTTTTATTGCCATCTCATAGGTAACAGAAGCCGTTCTAGGTGAAGGAAGCGATACAGAGATTGCATAAACTATAATGCAATATATTAAGGCAAAAACAGGAGAAACTTTTCTGGCAAAATCCATCATGGTGCCTTGCAATTTTGCGTGGCCATAAATCGCAAGTATGGGAATCACTACTGCGCTTATAATAAAACCTATTAGTACCCAAATCCAACTGCTTCCAGCATTATATCCTAAATAAGGTGGTAGTATTAAATTTCCCGCTCCAAAAAAGAGTGAAAACAACGCAAAAGCAGTTACAAAAGTTTGTTTGGTGAATCTCATAGCTAATCGCATATTTGCGTTTCAAGATACCAAGAATGATTACTACCTACAAAGGAGCGCCTATTTTTTATTCAGATAAGGGCCAAGGCGATGCCCTTATACTCCTTCATGGCTTTCTAGAGAACAGTTCGATGTGGTTGCCTTTTATTCCTGAACTCACAAAAACGCATCGTGTGATTTGTATCGACATTTTAGGTCACGGTAAGACACCTTGCATTGGGTATATCCATACCATGGAAGAAATGGCAGCGGCAGTTAACGCCGTAATTGAGTCTTTGCAGTTAGCAGAGGTTAGCCTTATTGGCCATAGTATGGGAGGATATGTGGGTTGCGCTTTCGCGAAAGCGTATCCTAAAAAATTAAGAGCCTTATGCTTACTAAATTCCAGCCCATTACCTGATGATGCCGAAAGAAAATCCATTAGAAGTCGAGCTAATACAATGGCAAAAGAAAATTATGAACAACTGGTGCGCATGTCTTTTACCAACTTGTTTGATGCCACAACAAGAAAAACTCATGAAAAAGAAATTGCCCTAGCTATGCAAGAGGCACTACAAACTCCTGCGCAAGGCTATATAGCCGCAAATTCTGGAATGCAATTAAGATCGGGAAGTAAGCAGTTATGGAAAGAAGGTGACTTTTACAAATCCATGATTTTAGGTGAAAAGGATTGGATTCTGGATTGCAATGCGCATAAAAATCAATTCGAAAAACATACGGACTATTTTAAAATACTCCCTGGAGGACATATGAGCCATATAAGTCAAATATCGTCTGTTTTATACCATATCCATCAATTCCTTATAGAAGTGTGAAGTTTTTCAAAATTACCCTTATTTTAATATGGCAAAACGTTAAAAAAATAAGATGCGGCAAAATATTTTGTGTATTTCGTCGGATTTATTGTGTATTTTAAAGATTTATTACTATATTTGAATTGTATTTAACCCCAAGACTATGACAAATACAATCCCTCAAGAGTTAAAAAAGACCTACAAACCGTTAACAGGATTAAGCTGTAAGCTATTTGGACATAAGTATCGCATTACCAGAAGATACGAATCTAATCTTAAAGAATTTGAATGTGCGCATTGTAAAAAACAATTTACATTGGATGGTTATGGCCATTATACACCGTTAACACCTAAGCTTAGAAAAGTAAATGAAGTATATAATCATTACTTCACTACCAAACGCCTAGCAGGCTAATCATTTTCGGAAAGCGCATTCCATCCTCTTGCTATGATAGGAATTTTTGTTCCAACTCTCGTAATGAGATGTTTGCCTTCACGTTCATGTGTCATATGGCCTATTACGCTTAGATTAGGATTGCCTTTTATTTTAGGGTAATCTTCTTGCTTTATAGTAAATAGTAGTTCATAATCCTCTCCACCACTAAGTGCAATTGTGGTGCTATCTATTTGAAATTCCTCGCAAACACTAATCACTTGTGGATCTAAAGGGATTTTCTCTTCAAAGAGTTGACAGCCTACATCCGAAGCTTTGCATAAATGCAATATTTCTGAAGAAAGCCCATCACTAATATCTATCATAGCCGTAGGCATCACCGCCAGTTCCTTTAATATAGCTGTAACATCCTGTCTCGCCTCTGGTTTAAGTTGCCGTTCCACAATATATGCATACTGCGCCAAGTCGGGTTGATTGTTTGGATTTGCCTTAAAAACTTCTTTTTCCCTTTCCAATACTTGCAAACCCATATAAGCGCCTCCTAAATCTCCAGAAACTACCAATAAGTCATTTTCACTAGCTCCAGATCGTTTTACTATAGTGTCTGCAGATGCTTGACCCATTGCTGTAATACTTATTACTAAACCTACATTGGACGATGTTGTGTCTCCACCTATTAAATCTACCTTATAATTTTTGCAAGCGGCCCGTATTCCCTCATATAAATCTTCTAATGCTTCCAACGGAAATCTATTAGAAACCGCGATAGAAACAGTAATCTGAGTCGCCACTGCGTTCATAGCATATACATCTGACAGATTAACCATTACAGCCTTGTATCCTAAATGCTTGAGAGGCACATAACTCAAATCAAAATGAACTCCTTCTACTAATAAATCTGTAGTTATCACAGTTTGACTCTCGGTATTCTCAATAATCGCCGCATCATCGCCTATACCCAAAACGGTAGAGGCTTGATCTAAAGTAAATGTATTTGTAAGGTGGTCTATAAGGCCAAATTCTCCTAGTTTTTCGAGAGAAGTTCGCGATTGGTTTTTATCTTCTAACATAACTGCAAAGGTAAGAAACAACTAACCACCACAATAGCTTTATGGTAGTTTCAAAAAACAATATTCTTTAGAAATTTGAGTAAATAGTCTTAATTATTTTGACTCAAGGGCAACATTGACAAGTAACTCTTTATCAGAACGTACCTCAAACTTATTTCATTTTGTAAATTTGATGATATGAAAAAAATTGCGCAGCTCGTTTTAATGACAGCCTTTTTAGGCTCTCAAATTTTAATGGGTCAAACTCCTTGTGAAAATAATGAAGCCTTAGGTTTTCCTTGCTCTGGATATGATCTACAGGATAGTTTATCCAATAGTGATCTGGATACGTCTTTTGTAAATGACAGTTGGGGATGGACCGATCCTTTAGACGGCAAAGAATATGCTTTAGTAGGCTTGAGAAACGGAACCGCATTTATAGACATCTCAAATCCAAATGAAGTTGTGTATTTAGGAAAGCTACCCACACATACAGATGAAAGTATCTGGAGAGATATTAAAGTGTATCAAAACTATGCTTTTGTTGTAAGTGAAGCTTCCGGACACGGGATGCAGGTTTTTGACTTAACACGGCTTAGAAACGTTTCCAATCCGCCGGCCACTTTTACAGAAGATGCACACTATGATGGTTTTGGCAATGCGCATAACATTGTGATTAATACAGAATCAGGCTTTGCCTATGGAGTAGGCACCTCAACTTTTGGAGGAGGACCACATTTTGTAAATATTCAAGACCCATTAAATCCAGTTGCTGCAGGAGGATATAGCGATAACAATTACAGCCACGATGCCCAAGTAGTTACCTATAATGGCCCCGATGCAGATTACGCGGGTCATGAAATACTAATAGGTAGCAATGAAAATCTTGTAGCTATAGTGGATATTACAGATAAAAACAACCCCTTAGAAATCTCTACCATTACCTATCCTGCCATAGGTTATACACATCAAGGTTGGTTTACCGAAGATCATCGTTTTTTTCTTCTAGGTGATGAAATAGATGAAATTAGTTTTGGGTTCAATACGAGAACCTTGATCTTTGATTTTGAAGATCTTGACAATCCATCTGTTCATTTTGAGTACGAGGGTACAAATACGGCAACGGATCATAACGGATACGTGGTAGGAAATTTATTTTATCTGGCAAGTTATCGTGCAGGAATGCGAGTGCTAGATATTAGTAATATTGCAAACCAGTCTTTTACAGAGATTGGATATTTTGACACCTTTCCCGATAATGACAACGTAGGCACCTCAGGACTGTGGAATGTTTATCCCTTTTTTGAAAGTGGTAACATTGTACTTTCTGGAGGACCTGGATTTACCCTAGTCAAAGCTAATGAATCTCTCAACACGGATTCTTTTACCATTACTAATGATCTTTCTATTCATCCTAATCCTGCAAATAATTATATAATAATGCAATCAAGCCAACAAATTGGTAATGTTTCCGTTTATAATGTTTTAGGTCAGGAAGTACTGAGTACCACAGCCGGTTTTGAAAAGCAACTGAACATAACGCAACTTCAACCTGGTTTTTACTTCATTAAAACGCGTCTTGGCACCCAACGAATTATAAAAACATGAGAATCAAAACCCATTTCTTACTAATTGTTTTTTGTCTGACGGCATTTCTTTCTTGCTCAGACGATGATGATCCAGGCGTAATTGTAATACCTCCTGAAGAGGGACCTAATCTTTCGACTAGAATCAATTGCGAAAACGGTTTTGCAGATATTTATGCCTGCCAGAATTATGATCTTATGGCCAGACTTACCGTTGAAGATTTAAATGCATCTGCCAATAACGATATATGGGGCTGGACGGATCCAGTCAACGGAAATGAATATGCTCTAGTGGGAACCAGACAAGGAACCGTTTTTGTAGATATTTCTGATGCCGAAATGCCTCTAATTGTTGGCTCGCTTCTTACTGCTACAGAAAACTCTACATGGCGAGATATAAAAGTATTTAACGATCACGCCTTTATTGTAAGTGAAGCAGAAGGTCACGGTATGCAGGTTTTTGATTTATCCCGATTAAGAAATACCACCTCTATACCAGAGACCTTTGATGCAGATGCACAATATAGTGACTTTGGAAACGCACATAACTTAGTTATTAATGAAGATACAGGTTATGCCTATGCCGTAGGCACTTCAACCTTTAATGGTGGTCCACATTTTGTAAATATTCAAAACCCATTAAATCCTGTTTTTGAAGGAGGATATGAATTTTCCGGCTATACCCATGACGCTCAAGTAGTAGTTTATAATGGCCCGGATACAGACTATCAAGGGCAAGAAATTTTTATAGGCAGTAATGAAAATGAAGTCGTAGTTGTAAATGTCACAAATAAGGCAAATCCTGTTTTAATAAGCACTACCGTATATCCAGATATAGGGTACACGCATCAAGGATGGCTGTCAGATGATCAGACCTATTTTTATGCAAACGACGAGTTAGATGAAAGTCAGTTTGGTTTTGAATCTAGAACCTTAATTTTTGATTTTACAGACTTGGACAACCCGTTTTTTGCAAGTCCATTCTTTGGACCTTCTCAAGCTATAGATCACAATCTATATGTTAACGGCAACGAACTCTTTCTGTCCAACTATACGGCGGGTATGAGGGTTGCAGACATATCAGATAAAGCAGCTCCTTTTGATATAGGCTTTTTTGACACTTTCCCGCCTAACGACAACACCTCGTTTGATGGCGTATGGAGTATTTACCCTTATTTTTCAAGTGGTAATATTATTATTAATGATGTAACCCAAGGATTATTTATTGTTAGAAGATCTGGTACTTGATATGAAATGGACACCTTATTTATATAGAGAAATAGCGCTCCTGCCTGGCGGCAAGGCAGGTTCGCGAAAGCATACTTTACTACTTTTACTGCTTTTACCACTACTCTTTATGAGTTGTGAGAATGATGATACTCTGGATACAGAGGAGCTTGAACCCATGGTAGTAATGCCACCTGAAGAATCTACAGATACAAATCTCGACCTTGTCTTTTCTCAAGTTTTTGGAGGAAGCCAAGACGATACTTTTCAAGATATTATTACGACAACAGATGGTGGTTATGTAGCCTTGGGATATTCCCAAAGCGTAGATGGCGACATTACAGATAATTCAGAACAGGTAAATAAATACTGGCTCGTAAAAACAGATAGCGAAGGCACTATACAATGGTCCAAAACCTATGGAGGCTCAGATGATGACCGCGGCGAACATCTTATCCAGACCAACGATGGGGGATATTTACTAGCGGGTTCCAGCACAAGTTCTGATGGAGATGTCTCTCAAAATGCTGGTTTTTATGATCATTGGCTTGTAAAATTGGATGCTAGTGGCACTATTCAATGGGAACGTAGTTATGGTTTTTCGGGATCCGATCAGCTATTTTCTGTTATCCAGACCCAAGATGGCGGGTATTTTACTGGAGGTTTTCTTGATGTTTCTGCTTCTGGCGGAGCAGGAAACGACGGTTTTACAGATACTAATACCTCTCAAGATCCAAATTCACGCGCGGTACAGCATGGTGTGGGAGAATTTTGGGGTCATAAACTAGATGCTAATGGCAATTTAATATGGCGACGCTATTTTGGCGGCACCAATAACGACCGTGTATATCAGGTAATAGAGGCACAAGATGGAGGTATTCTTATGGTCGGCGCCAGTGAGAGTAATGATTTTGACGTTTCAAATTCTCGCGGTAGTTACGATTTTTGGGCGGTACGATTAGACGATGCCGGTAATTTACTATGGGAACAATCCTATGGCGGATCAGAAATAGATATTGCTTATGCCGCCACAGCAACACCAGACGGAGGCTATTTACTAGCTGGAGATACTAGAAGTGCAGATCAAGATATTACAAACCTTATAGGAAGTGCAGATGTATGGCTCGTAAAAATAGACGATCAAGGTAATGTACAATGGCAAAAAACTGTAGGAGGCACCAATTTTGAAAGCGCCAGATCTATTATTCCTCACAATGGAGGTTATGCCTTTACAGGGGCTTCTAGAAGTGCAGATGGTGATGTGACTCAAAATAATGGGCAGAATGATATTTGGGTTGCTACTATAGACGATACAGGAAATTTAAGTGCTCAGATTAATTTAGGAGGCAACAATCAGGATTTTGGATATGGCATTACAAGCTCAGGAGATGCCCTTATTATAACAGGAGACACACAAAGTACAAATGGCGCAATTACGGCTTCAAAAGGAGGAGTTGACGCACTAATCATAAAGCTACAATAATAAAAAAAGAAGAAAAAGATGAAAAAGAAACTTATTTTATTGCTCGCAGTTATAGCAATTATCTCGTGTAAGGAAGACGAATCGCAAATACCAGATCCTGGGACACTCAATCTTACTTTTGAAAACGTTATAAATGGCACCGTATTAAACCTAGGTGACAGTTACGACAATTCAAGTGCAGAAACCTTTACCGTAAATGAGCTTAAATATATCATATCCAATATTACGCTTACGCGAAAAGATGGAACGGTATTTATATATCCGCCAGAACAAAGCTACTTTGTGATAAACGAAGCAGATCTTAATTCGCAGAGCATACAATTAGAAGGTATAGAAGCTGGGGAATATACAGATATAACCTTTGGTTTTGGAGTAAACCCTACAAAATATCCTATTGAATCTGGCACCTTAAATTTTATACCAACTGCCGAAGAAGCTGGAATGCTATGGACCTGGTCTGCAGGCTATAAATTTATACTCCTAGAAGGAGATTATACACCACAAGATGCGACAGAGTCTGCCCCTTATATTGTGCACGTAGGAAGCCACGGAGCCAATTTAGACAACTATAAAGAAATCACACTTTCGCTAGAAGGAGATATCGCAAACCAGGACTTTACCATTGCCGAAGGTCTTAATGCTAGTAAGACGCTATTTTTTGATGTAGCTCAAGTTTTTGATGGTCCTAATACGATTAGCATAGATAATAAGCCGGATATTCAGGTAGACCCTGTAAACGCTCCTAAGATTGCTAATAACATTAGTACTGCATTTTCTGTACCTCAAGGCTAATGAAAAAACTAGCATACATATTCATTTATATAATCGTGGTAAGTTGCGGTTCAGACAACGAGGATTATGTATCCATAGATGATGAGGTCGAACAAACAATGCCTGTTGAGAATGTTTTGTTAGAATTTACAGTGCCTAGCAACTTTCCAGAAGCTACTTATGATATTTCGCAAAATCCTCCCACCGAAAAAGGATTTGAGTTAGGCAAGAAACTTTTTTATGATGGGCAATTAGCATCAGATGGAGTGGTTTCCTGTGGGTTCTGTCATATTCAAGACTTTGCATTTACGCATCATACGCATATCACTAGCCACGGTGTAAATGGTTTGATAGGAAGACGTAATGCCCAACCCTTACACAACCTTGCTTTTATGAATGAATTTACCTGGGATGGAGCCTCCACTTTTTTGGATTCACAACCTATCATTCCTATTACTGCAGAGGTAGAAATGAATGAAACTATAAGCAATGTCCTTTCCAAATTGCAAAACGATCCTAATTATCCTACCCTTTTTACAGAAGCATATGGGTCTGAAGGAATTACTGCAGAGCGCTTGTTTAAATCACTATCCCAATTTATGGTGATGATGGTGAGTGCAAATTCTAAATACGATAAATGGGAAAGAGGAGAAGCCATTACTTTTTCTGAAGATGAAGAAGACGGCCGCTTACTTTTTCAAGCAAAATGTGCCTCATGTCACGCTGGGACGCTACAAACGGACCAATCCTACCGCAACAACGGGCTTCCTATAGATCCTCAATATAATGATATGGGGCGCGCAGATGTAACGGGATTGGTAGAAGATAACAGAAAATTTAAAGTCCCTAGCTTGAGAAATATTGAGATCACTTTCCCCTATATGCACGATGGCAGACTTTCCACATTAGAAGATGTACTGGATTTTTATACAGATGGTGTTACTTCAAGTGAAACTTTAGATCCCATCTTTATTAGACCTGATGGATCATTGGGCCTAGACATTACTCCCGAAGAAAAAGTCAAAATCATTAGCTTCTTACAAACACTAACAGACACTGATTTCTTAAACGATTCTCGTTTCTCTGAATTTTGAGGGATAAACAAAAAAATGAAGAATTCTTAAATTTTTGTAAATACCTAGAAAAAAATTAGGAATTTAATAATGTTTGTTTAATTTTAGCCCAAATACAATTACAATGATAGATAAGAAGTTAATGGAGGAAGCTCTAGCTTTTGAAACAGCTAAAATGAGCAATATGTCAACAAGTGATAGAGTGAAGTCTTCTAGAGAAGCTAAGCGTTTGATCCTAGCTATTAATGATGTATATAAGGAAACTAAGGATCCAGAATTAATGGATTTAATGAAACGTCTCACCGTTAAGAAAAAGAAAATTGAAAAACGTTTGATGGGAAGACCAGCTGCATAAGCAGTGTATATACAACGTATAGAATTAAACCCAGTTACTTTGTAGCTGGGTTTTTCTTTTTAGAAAAAGAACATCTTTCCAATGGCCATAATTAATACAATAATCAAAAGATAATAAGCCGCTTGATCTGCCCACGAAACTTTTGTAGCAAACTTTGCCGTTAGCCAACCTCCCAATGTTTGCCCAATAGCCATAATACCTCCTAATTTCCAATCTATCATGCCTTTATAAGCAAACAAGCTTATAACAAAAAGAGTATACAGAGCAATCACAAATCCTTTCAAGGCATTACTTTCTAAAATATTAATACGCAAAAGAAGCACCATAATAATCAAGAAAAAAACACCCATTCCCATTTGAATAAACCCTCCATAAAATCCTAAAGCGAATAATAATGGCACATATAAATACCAAGGAGGATTAAAGTTTATATCTGTTGCTCGTAACCAGCGCTTAGGCTTGACTAGTACCGCTACAAGCATGAAAACAAGCATAAACCTGAATACAGATTTAAACTGCTCATTACTAACATTTAAGGCCATAATTGCTCCGGCGAGCGCTCCAATAAAAATAATGACAATATAGTTACGCCGTTTAGCAATGTCTAGCTTATCTCCTTTATAAAATACCCAAGAAGCCACACTACTCTGAGTAAAAATACCCACGCGATTGGTCCCATTTGCCATATTAGGAGGCAGTCCTAAAAGCTCAGTTAATATGGTAAGAGTAATAGCGCTCCCGTTACCGGCAAGCGTATTAATGGCACCAGCAAATAAAGCACCAAAACTTGCAAGAAGATACATTTGCAGATCTGTCATATCCTCAAATATAGGACACTTTGCGAACACGCTTATTTAATCCAAGGACAAATTTTGCTGTACCAGTAAAAGGTAAAGAATCTATAATTGGACTACAATTCCCCCAAAGACATGAATTCCAGGAGCTGGCTCAAAAAACCTACCACCAAAAGCGTTGATTCTTACATTATCTGTATACTCTTGATCAAGCAAATTATTTATGCCGAGATAAGGTCTAATACTCGCTTTTCTATAATCAAAAACATATCCTGTTCTCAGATTTACAAATTGATACCCTTCAACCGTGACGGTATTCGCATCTTCTGCAAACTGCCTACCTACAATATTTGTCGTAAGGGTCGCATGAAAACCTTGCTCCCGCGCATAAGTAATTCCAAGGTTTGCATTGTGCATTGGGATTCCAGGTAGATAAAAATCTCCTACAACATCAGAAACGGCAAAATCTTTTACCTTAAAATTAGAGTATGCATAAGAGAAGATAGCCTTCCATTCTCTTGCAAGCAGGTAGCTACCTTCTAACTCGGCCCCTACGCGATCTGTAGTTCCCGCATTTCTAAAAAAATCACGCCCAGGAAATTCTTCTAATTCAAAAGGAATGAGCTCATCTCGCGTATGAATATAAAACAGTGCTATCTGATACTGTAATTTAGCAGAATTCCCGCGTATCCCTAGTTCAAAACTCGTTGCTTTTTGCGGTTCTAAATCTTCATTAAAGCCTTGTTCTCCTGATGGATTTGCAGAAAGTTCGGCTAATGTGGGTGTCTCAAAACTAGTCGAAAAATTAGTAAACATATGAGTACTCTGATTCCTTTTTTCACCTGTTAAGGCATAACTCACACCTATATTCGGGTTGAGTGCATTTAAGGTTTGCGTCCCAGAATCATCGCCATCGCTCAAAAAATTATCTGCCGCTTCAAGCCTATTATAATCAAAACGAAGGCCTCCAGAAATAAGCCAGCGACCTGTTTTATAGTGATCGAGCAGATATACCCCTAGATTTGTAAATTTTTCATTTTGATTTAAGGTTTGATCCCCTACTTCTCCTTCTAGATTTCTAAAACGTTCACGTCTGTCGTTTTGATATCCAAAATCATATCCTATTTTGAGTTTATTATTATTCTTGCGATAGTTAATGCTTGCTCCTTGACCTATGTAATTGCGATCTAAATCTACTACTCCTCCAAACTCAAAGGGTAGGAATCCATTAAAGTTACGATTGCTATAAAAAGCATAACCCGCAATATCGGTTGACTTAGATTTTTTCCAGCTTAGGCTCACGCCTGCTTTTAATTGCTGTACGCTCTCTTCGGTGGCAAAATCTATATTTTGTTGGCGTGCTTGCCGTCTATCTTCTTCTACTTCTTCGAGCGTTAATCCACCCGGATCTTCGGCCTGAGGAGAGTCACTATAATTAAGAAGAGCTGTTAAGCTCACGTTTTCGCGTAGGCGAAATTCCCCCTTAAAATTGGTATTTAATTGCTCATACCCACTTTGATCTCTATACCCGTCTGAGCTGCCATAATTTGCATGAAAAACATAGTTTGCCTTCGCATCACCTATACCTGCCGTTACCTGATAATTCTGGAAATTGTAGGACCCTACTCCTGCCTTCCAGCTAGAAAAATTCCCTCTTAGGGTGTCAAAACGCGATGTATTAATTGCTATGACACCTCCAGCAGCATTTCCGTATAAAGCAGAACTAGGTCCTTTAAGGACTTCTATTTTTTCTATAATCCCTAGATTGAGATTGTCTAATTGTCCTTGTCCATCTGGCGTGGTTTCAGGAATACCGTCTACAATTAATTTTATACCACGTATGCCAAAACTGGATCGCGCCCCAAACCCTCTAATCGAGATGCGAAGATCTTGGGCGAAATTAGTAGCATTTTGAGTAAATACTCCAGGAACTTGCTGTATGTATTCTTGTAAAGCCTGTTGCTGTCTGGAAGGATCTTGAGGCGTGGATTTATACACAGAAGCTGCAGCAGTATGCTGTTTTTTCAGAATTGGGATACGTTGTATTTGAAGCAGTACCGTATCAATTTGTTGCACGGGAATCGAGTCTGTTTGAGCCTTGCATACTCTTATCATGCAAAACATCAAGACAAGAAATATTAATTTTTTCAAGTAGTCTAATTTTATTGAAAAATACAGCCTTGCCAAGACAACACAAAATCCCAACTGCTAATTTTTTAAAAAGAAGCACTGTAAATACTCATACGTAGTGATAGAAAAACACTATGCTACTATCTGTTAGAATAATGTTAGGAAACTATAAACAATAAGACCTAAGCCTTATATTTGCAAAACATTACTAAATACTATGATTACAGTTAGTCCAGAAGCAAAAACTAAAGTAGCCGCTCTTATGCAAGAAGACGGTTACAACATCACTACAGACTATGTGCGTGTGGGTGTAACCAGTGGCGGATGTAGTGGCCTTTCTTACGAACTTAAATTTGATAAAAACCACGCAGAAGACGACAAGGTTTTTGAAGATAATGACGTAAAATTAATAGTAGATAAAAAGAGTTTTCTTTATCTCATTGGTACCGTATTAGAATATAGCGGTGGCCTTAATGGTAAAGGATTTGTGTTTAACAATCCCAATGCACAGCGCACCTGTGGTTGCGGAGAAAGTTTTTCACTATAAGAAGTACGCTTTCGCGAAAGCGAACCAATTCACAAACAATAGGTGACGCGTAAACCAGCTAGAAAAAAATATCATGGCATATACTGAAGATGATTTAAGGGAAGAATTAAAAACCAAAGAATACGAATATGGTTTTTACACCGACATTGAGTCGGAGACATTTCCTGTGGGATTAAACGAGGATATTGTGCGAGCAATCTCTAAGAAAAAAGACGAGCCAGAATGGATGACAGAATGGCGTCTGGAAGCTTTTAGAGCATGGGAACAAATGGAAGAACCAGAATGGCCTAATGTAAATTACGAAAAACCAGACTTTCAAGCCATTGCCTACTACTCTGCTCCTGTTGCTGTAGATCCCAATAAGACCCTAGATGACGTAGATCCAGATTTACTGGCGATGTACAAAAAACTAGGTATCTCTGTAGACGAGCAAAAGAAAATGAATAATATTGCGATGGATATTGTAGTAGATTCTGTTTCGGTTGCAACGACATTTAAAGATACGCTGGCAGAGAAAGGTATCATCTTCATGCCTATCTCAGAAGCGATACAGGAACATCCAGAACTTGTAAAAAAATATATCGGGTCTGTTGTCCCAAGAAAAGATAACTTTTATGCGGCCTTAAACAGCGCTGTTTTTTCTGATGGTTCTTTCTGTTATATCCCAAAAGGGGTTAGATGCCCAATGGAACTTTCTACCTATTTTAGAATTAACCAAGCAGGAACAGGACAATTTGAAAGAACCCTTGTTATAGCAGATGAAGGCAGTTATGTAAGCTACCTAGAAGGATGTACTGCTCCTAGTCGTGATGAGAACCAATTACACGCAGCTGTGGTAGAACTTATCGCTCTAGATGATGCAGAAATAAAATACTCTACGGTTCAAAACTGGTTCCCAGGTAATGCAGAAGGTAAAGGTGGTGTATATAATTTTGTAACCAAGCGAGGTATCTGTGAGAAGAACGCTAAGATTTCTTGGACGCAGGTAGAAACAGGATCTGCTGTAACCTGGAAATACCCTTCTTGTATACTCAAAGGAGATAACTCCATAGGAGAATTTTACTCCATAGCCGTTACCAATAATTTCCAACAAGCAGATACAGGTACTAAGATGATACATCTTGGAAAAAACACTAAAAGTACCATCATATCCAAAGGAATTTCTGCTGGAAAATCACAAAACTCATATCGAGGACTTGTACACATAGGAGGTCGAGCAGAAAATGCTCGTAACTTCTCTCAATGTGACTCTCTATTAATGGGTAATGAATGTGGTGCGCACACTTTCCCTTACATAGAAGCAAAAAATAAAACGGCACAAATAGAACATGAAGCTACTACGAGTAAAATAGGTGAAGACCAGATTTTTTACTGCAACCAGCGCGGGATAGATACAGAAAAAGCCATTGCGCTAATCGTAAACGGTTTTAGTAAGGAAGTCCTCAACAAACTCCCTATGGAATTTGCTGTTGAGGCTCAAAAATTATTAGAAATAAGTTTAGAAGGATCTGTTGGATAACGGCTCCCATTTTAAAATCGATCAAACCATCACTTTTTATTATGAGCAGAATTTTTATCGCACTTCTAGTTTCGGCATTTTTGTTTTCTTGTAAAGGAGAACAAACAGGGTCAAGTGATAATAGCAAACCTCTTGTCACTATGTATAGATTAGATGGAGGCACAGTAATGGTAAATAACTTGCAAATTTTCTCTCAAGGAGATTTGTACGAAGGACAAACCAAGCAGTTTGCAAACGCTTATTATGTGATAGAACATCCTAAAGGAAAACTTGTTTGGGACACAGGCCTGCCTAATTCTTTGGCTGGTAAAGATCCATTTACTTCACCAGATGGTAATTTTACAGTTTCCAGAAAAGAGAAAGCGAGTAATCAATTAAAAGCAATAGGACTCAACGTAGCAGATATTAATTATCTAGCCGTATCGCACACTCATTTTGATCATACGGGAGCGGTTAATGTCTTTAAAAATGCTACTTGGTTAGTACAAGAAGAGGAATACACATATGCAAAAAGTGAAGAGACTCAAAAAAATAATCCAGACCAATTTAAGGCGATAAGAGACCTCAACAAAATCCAGATTTTAAATGGAGATCATGACGTTTTTGGAGATGGCACCGTAGTCATTAAATCTATGCCTGGACATACACCAGGACACTCCGCTTTATATGTGGACCTCACCCAAGAAGGCCCCGTACTGCTTTCAGGAGACCTATATCATTTTAATGAAAATCGAGAAGGTCAAGTTGTACCAAGTTTTAATACGAGTGTAGAAGAAACCAAGGCGAGTATGGAGGTTTTTGAGGCTTTCGCGAAAGCTAACAACGCCACTGTCATCTTACAGCACGAACTCAAAGATTTTAGCCAAACAATTATGGGCGAGTTTATATATCTAGGAGATGCCGCCGTTTTAAAAGGAGATAACTTTATTTACGGTGTGAAAATAGATGAAAAAATGCACGAGCTTGCAAAGCAAATAGAATCAAAGAAAAGAGATCAGTACGATATGGTACCCGTTATGATAAATGGCGTTATTACTCCTAAGCCAGCAGGGACAGAAGGTTGGGATTCTATCGTTACCGTTAAAGAAATTTTAAAAATTAATGACCCTACTGACGAAGGTGTCGTAAAAGTAGAAAATTCAATACCGCTCAATTAAAGATAACTATGTTAGAAGTAAAAAACCTGCGTGCAGGTATAGAAGAAAAAGAAATTCTTAAAGGAATTAATCTAGAAATAAAAGCAGGAGAAGTACACGCCATTATGGGCCCTAACGGCTCAGGTAAAAGTACACTTTCCTCTGTTATTGCAGGTAAAGAAGAGTATGAAGTATCTGGAGGAGATATTGCTTTTAATGGTGAGTCAATACTTGAGATGGATCCAGAAGAGCGCGCTCACGAGGGTCTATTTCTGTCGTTTCAATATCCTGTAGAAATTCCTGGAGTAACGGTTACTAATTTTATCAAAACCGCTATTAACCAAACCAGAAAAGCACACGGCAAGGAAGATATGCCTGCCAGTGAGATGCTTAAAATGATTAGAGAGAAGTCAGAACTTCTGGAGATAGATCGCAAGTTTTTATCACGTTCTCTCAACGAAGGTTTTTCTGGAGGAGAAAAAAAGCGTAATGAGATTTTCCAGATGGCTATGTTAGAGCCTAAACTGGCAATTCTAGATGAAACAGATTCTGGTCTGGATATAGATGCCTTGCGTATTGTGGCAAATGGAGTAAACAAACTACGCAGCGAAGATAATGCTGTATTGGTAATTACGCATTACCAGCGTTTACTTGAGTATATTGTACCTGATGTTGTGCACGTACTTGTAGATGGTAAGATTGTAAAAACGGGAGGCAAAGAACTTGCGTTGGAGCTTGAAGAAAAAGGATACGATTGGATTAAAGCAGAACTGGCTTAAAAAACAAAGCAATGTCATTAAAAGATAAACTAGTATCATCCCATATTGTATTTCAGGAAAGTCTGGATCCAGATAGTCCTATATATGATATTAGAAATGAAGCTATAAAACATTTTGAAGCCTCTGGTTTTCCTACGAAAAAAGACGAAGCTTGGAAATATACATCACTCAATACGTTAACTAAGCAAGACTACAGTCTGTTCCCGAGTGGCGAAGGCGGACTGGATTATAAGGAAGTAAAACGTTTCTTCTTGCACAGTCTTGACACGTATAAGATTGTCTTTATAGACGGTATTTTTAGCAGTCATTTGAGCGAGACTACACATGCAGGAATAGATGTATGTACGATGCGTAGCGCGCTTACAAAGTCAAAATATAAAGCGGTAATAGATGTTTATTTTAACAAAATTGCCCCACAAGAGAGCTTAACGAGCCTCAATACGGCCTTTGCAAAAGAAGGTGCGTATATAAACATCCCTAAAAATAAAGTGGCAGACAAACCTATAGAGATCATTCATTTCTCAACGGGTACAGAAGCCGCAACTATGTTACAACCTCGTAATCTTGTTGTAGTAGGAGAAAATAGTGAAGTACAAATTATAGAACGTCATCAGAGCCTTACAAAAAACCCTGTACTTACTAATAGTGTGACAGAAATTCATGCAGATAAAAGAGCTAATGTAGATTACTATAAGATTCAAAACGACACCCAAGAAGCTTCTCTTGTAGATAACACGTATGTAGACCAGTATGATGATACTATCGTAAGTGTACACACCTTCTCTTTAGGAGGTAAGCTTACGCGAAATAATCTTAACTTTTATCAAAAAGGAGAGCATATAGACAGTATCCTCAAAGGAGTAACGATTATAGGCGAGAAGCAGCACGTAGATCACAATACCCTTGTGCATCACGCACAGCCTAACTGTGAAAGCCATCAAGATTATAAGGGCATTTATGATGGTAACTCTACGGGAGTATTTAACGGAAAAGTATATGTTGACAAGATTGCACAAAAAACAAATGCATATCAGTCTAATAATAATATCCTAATAGATGACAAGGCTACGATTAACTCAAAACCTCAGTTAGAGATTTTTGCAGATGATGTACGTTGTTCACACGGTTGTACTATTGGACAACTCGATGAAAGTGCCTTGTTTTATTTACAATCCCGAGGAATCCCTAAAAAAGAAGCGAGAGCTTTGCTTATGTATGCCTTTGCAAATACCGTTCTAGAAAGTGTGAAAATACCGCAACTTAAGGAGCGTATTACCAAGCAAATTGCAAATAAATTAGGTGTGGATGTAGGCTTTGCCCTATAAATACATATCCCTATATTTTATAATAACCATCTCCAATTAGAGGTGGTTATTTTGTTAATAGGCTTCTTAAAGTCTGTGAAATCATAACACCAAATCGTATCTTTGTTTCAAAGAAAAAGCTATGCTGGACATTCAAAAAATACGCGAAGACTTTCCTATTCTTAAAAGAGAAGTAAACGGGAAACCCCTCGTATATTTTGACAATGCTGCCACCTCCCAAACTCCGCAAGCAGTCATAGATGCTATTGTAGACTATTACAGCAACTATAACGCAAATATACACCGTGGTGTGCATAGCCTAAGTCAGGAAGCAACAGATGCCTATGAGCAAGCGCGTATCAAAATTCAGAAGCATTTTAATGCAGCACAACCCTATGAAATTATTCTCACTTCAGGAACCACACATAGCATTAATCTGGTTGCCTATGGTTTTAGCAACTTGCTAAAACAAGGAGATGAGATTTTGGTTTCGGCATTAGAGCATCACAGTAATATTGTGCCTTGGCAAATGTTATGTGAGAAAACGGGAGCTATTCTCAAGGTTATCCCCATGACAGAAAGTGGGGAGTTAGATATGGACGCTTTCGCGAAAGCGTTATCCGCTAACACCAAGCTTGTTTTTACAAATCACGTCTCAAACGCATTGGGTACTATTAACGATATCCAGACTATTATTACTCAAGCCCACAATGTAGGCGCGGCAGTATTGGTAGACGGCGCGCAAGCGACCCCACATATAAAACCAGACGTTCAAGCATTAGACGTAGACTTTTATGTGTGTTCTGCTCATAAAATTTGCGGTCCCACAGGGGTAGGTATACTCTATGGAAAACAAGAATGGCTGGAAAAATTACCGCCTTATCAAGGTGGTGGCGAGATGATAGAAACCGTCACATTTGAGAAAACTACCTATGCCGGTCTTCCTCATAAATTTGAAGCTGGAACTCCCAATATTGCTGGAGGAATTGCCACGGGAGTGGCGTTAGAATATATGAATGCTTTAGGTTTTGATGCTATTGCAGCCTACGAAAACGAGCTGCTCCACTATGCCACAGACAAGCTTGTGGCAATAGATGGGCTTCGCATTTATGGCACGTCTCAAGAAAAAACAGCCGTTATCTCATTTAATGTAGGTGAGATTCACCCATATGACATTGGTACTATACTCGATAAATTAGGAATCGCAGTACGTACGGGACATCATTGTGCACAGCCTATTATGGACTTTTATAAGATTCCGGGAACCGTACGCGCATCTTTTAGTTTCTATAATACTAAGGACGAAATTGATATTTTTATAGCTGCACTTACCAAGGCCGTAGTTATGTTATCTTAAGCATTCTTAGGTATTCTTACAAAACGTTAAGAAAACTCTCGTTTTTGGGTTTAATTTGGATATTTTATCGATAAAATACTATTTTTTATGGTTAATGTGCAAAAAATACATATATTAGAAGCCGTAATTTCTTAAGTATTTAGAGTCATGAAAATTATTCCCCAAAAAACTAAACAATTAAGCAAGTATAGCAAATTTATAGTTGCATCCTTAGCCGTGATGTTATTCACTTCCTTTGCTTCTTACGGGCAAGGCCGTCCAGCTAATAGTACTCCAAGTGCATCCGGCCCAAGGCAGATATCCAGTAAAAACACTAAAGATACACCGCAAAATATATCGACCTTAAATGAATATTTAAACTCATTGAGTGAAAAAGGTATATTAACTACCGCAGATACAGATTATGTCATTACCAGTGAGCATATAAGCAGTTTAAGTGGTATTCACCATATCTATTATCGCCAGGCGATAAATAATATAGAAGTACAAGGAACAGAGTCCAGTAT
The DNA here is from genome assembly GCA_964641325.1 of uncultured Flavobacteriaceae bacterium. Classification (GTDB taxonomy): domain Bacteria; phylum Bacteroidota; class Bacteroidia; order Flavobacteriales; family Flavobacteriaceae; genus Dokdonia. The sequence continues at coordinate 25,723 of CAZXMY010000001.1, forward strand.
ACATTTACAAAATGGTGGGACACTCTTTAGATCAAATGATCGTAATTTGATTAAAGACATCAATACACAAGTACGCAGTAGTGCATCTGCATTATCTGCTCAACAGGCTATTCAAACTATTGCTGGTCAGAAAAATTATGGAAGCACGGCTAGAATGCAACGTAAAAGCGAATTGGCTTCCGGCTATGAAGTCTTCGTAGATTATAGTATTGCCGATGGAGAAATTTTAGCCAAGCAAATATATTATATGGTCCCTGATGATGGACTTCGTATGGCTTGGGAAGTTATTTTTCCTGAAAGAACATCGGCATCTGCTTGGAATTATATCATTGATGCCAGTACGGGAGCTATTCTCAATCAATTTGACTTAACGGTGAGTTGTAATATTACGGGGGCACATGACCATAGTGCTCATGATGCAGAAAATAGTATAGAAGAAGAGTGTGATGATAGTGCCTATACATTAAAACTTTCGGAAGAAAAAAAATCAAGTACCAATATGGCTGTAGTTGCTGATGGAGCGAGCTATAATGTGTATGCTTTACCCATAGAAAACCCGTTTTATGGTAACAGAACCGTGGTAGTTGATCCTGCAGATCCTGTTGCATCTCCATTTGGGTGGCATGATACAAATGGTATTGCCGGTGCAGATTTTACCAATACGCGAGGTAATAATACTCATACGTATGAAGATTTCAATAACCAAAATGCAGATGGTACGCCTGGAAATGATATCCCTGGAGCTAGTCCCAATGGAGGCCCTGGTCTCGTTTTTAATCATGCATTTGATTTAGAAGTGTTTGATGGTCCTTCGGGTTTTGAAGTACCTCGATTTACTACTGCAGATAGATCCATAAATGCATCGATAACAAATGCATTTTATTGGACTAATATTATTCATGATATAGCGTATCAATACGGTTTTGATGAAGCCAGTGGTAACTTTCAAGAAAATAACTATGGCAATGGAGGATCGGGTGGTGATAGTGTGAATGCCGAGTCTCAAGATGGTGGAAGTACGTGTAATGCAAACTTTTTAACACCACCAGACGGAACCAACCCAAGAATGCAAATTTATATTTGTGATATTGCAAACCCAGGATATGATGGTGGATATGATAATCTTGTAACGGGTCACGAGTATGCCCACGGTATTTCAACACGTTTGACTGGAGGAGCAGGAAATTCAGGATCTCTTAATAATGCCGAACAAATGGGAGAAGGATGGAGTGACTATTATGGATATATGCTTACCATGGATGATTCCAATTATAATCAGGACAGAGTAGTAGGTACTTTCTTATTTGGTGGTACAACTTTAGGAGGATTTAATGGCCCTGGTATTCGAGATGCACCTTATACAGCAGATGGCGATGTATCCGGAGACAATACATTAACACATGAGTCTATAACTGGTTTTAATCCTGCAAATGGACCTCATCAATGGGGAACGGTATGGGCTACATTTTTATATGACCTAACCCAGGCTTTAATGGATACCTATGATTTTGATCCTGATTTGTATAATGGTACTGGAGGGAATAATATCTCATTGGCTTTAGTGACGGAAGCCCTCAAACTACAGCCTAGTAGTCCTGGATTTGTGGACGGTCGAGATGCCATACTAGCTGCAGATCAAGCATTGTATGGCGGTGAAAATGAATGCCTAATTTGGCAGGTATTTGCCAATCGTGGTTTAGGCTTAAGTGCTTCACAAGGATCTAGCAATAGTCTTACAGACAATACAAATGCCTTTGATGTACCGCCTATAACACTTGCCGTTTCAGAGACCAACGTCTGTTCGGCAAATGGGGTTATGTCTTTAAGTGGAGGTGTAATTTCTGGAGGCACTTATAGTGGTCCTGGGGTAAGCGATGATGGAAATGGATCTACCTTTACTTTTGACCCTATAGCAGCAGGTGTTGGAACACATACAATAACCTATGAAGCTGTAGATTGTAATGGCATTTTATCGACTGATACCGATACGATTACAGTTACAGAAGTAGTACCAGAATTAAACCCTTGTCTAGATACTACTATAGCTTTAGGCGCAGATGGAACTGTAACATACGACCCTTTTCAACCTAATGAAGCAGTTATTGTAGGGGGTGATAATAACTCAGGTGTTAGCGGATTATCTTATATGACGGTAACAGTAAATCAAGATGTGACTGTATCTTTTGATTGGACACATGCAACAACAGATGAGCCTGGCTTTGATGATACCGGTTATATGATCAATGATACTTTTACTCCATTAAGTGACGCTTCCGCAACCAATCAAAGTGGTAATGTGACTGTAACACTTACTGACGGACAAACTTTTGGTTTTGCAGTTCGAACAGACGATAATGGATTTGGTGCGGCAACAGGAACATTTACTAATTTTAGCCCTGGTTATACAGGACAGTTTGCCGTTTCAAACTGGTCACAAAATTTATTACAAAACTCTGACGGATCTGCTATTTTTGCTGGGGCATCTGCTTCATTGTTGAGCTCTTGTGGAGATATCTCTACTTCCTTAAGTCAAAGTGTGTTTACCTGCCTTGATATAGGAACAACAACTGCCGTAACAATAACCGTAACAGATAGCTTAGGAAATGAAGATATTTGTACGGCAAATGTTACCATTACAGGAGGCGAAAACACAACTACCTTTACGGGAGGCGCCTGGAATAATGGTGACCCTACAGGAATCTCTATGGCGATTATCAATGATGATTATGATACGGCTACTTTAGGTGATATTAATGCGTGTTCTTGTCAGATTGATGAGAATCAAACGGTGACCGTAAGAGATGGTAATTTTATGAATATCGCAGGTAATATTGTTGTAGACGGTACTTTGATTGTAGAAAATGCAGGAAGTATTGTACAAGTAGATGATGGAGCGATTACAACCAATAATGGAACCATTATGGTACAAAAAACAACTCCTTCATTGCAACCAAGAGATTTTGTGCTATTGAGTAGTCCTATGAGCGGAGAGACCCGTACAGGAGTTTATGATAGTGCAGATCGAGTATTTTTAATTGACGCTACAGAGTTTGAGCCTGATGGGTCAACTACAGGATCTGGAACAGGCGTTACCTTTTTAGATGTTGATGGAAATTATTTTAGTCCCGCTGCCAGTTTGAATGTTGGTGAAGGCTATATTGTCTTTCCACAAGCGGTAACAGATGTTGGGGATGTTAATTTTGAACATACGTATACCCAAGGAACTTTAAATAGTGGAACTATAGACTTTCCATTAGTGTATAACGGTTCTACAACGGCTAATAACTTTAATTTGATGGGTAATCCATATCCTTCTGCTATAGATGTAACTGCATTGCTCGATCAAAATGTAGCCATTAATGAAGTCTACTATTGGGAACATATTACAACTCCCAATGATAGTATTCCAGGCTTCAATACGGCAAACTTCTCTATGGATGATGTTTCGATACGCAATGAATTAGGAGGTATTGCCTCTGCCAATGGCGGAACAATACCAGGACCATTTATGGCCTCTGGTCAAGGTTTTGGGATTCTAGCAGACAACGATGTTGCCGGTACGCCATTAACATTTAATAACTCGATGCGTGTTACCGATAATAATGGGACAGTACGTTCTAATGAACTAGATATCAACCGTCTTTGGTTACGTTTAGATAGTGAGACGTTTAGTCTTCAGAACATCAACCTTATCG
>CAZXMY010000002.1:0-24825 GCA_964641325.1 uncultured Flavobacteriaceae bacterium
AAGTTAAGCTCGTGCATACGGTCTTTAAAGTCGGTTACTTTAATAAACCACGAGTCTAAAGGGTAGTATAAAACAGGCTTATCTGTACGCCAGCAATGTGGGTAGCTGTGCACGTATTTTTCTACTTTAAAAGCCTTGTTTTCTTCTTTAAGATGAATGGCAAGCTCTACATCCATAGACTTGTCTGGAGCTTCCCCTTCGTTATAATATTCGTTTTTAATGTATTTATTGCCAAACTCTTTTAGCTCAGGGCGAAATTTGCCCTGTAAATCTACCAGAGGGACTAGGTTTCCATTTTCATCTTTAATGAGTAATGGCGGTACTTCTGGCGAAGCTTGTTTTGCTACCAAGGCATCATCTGCTCCAAAAGTAGGTGCTGTATGTACGATACCTGTACCGTCTTCTGTAGTGACAAAATCTCCTGCAATCACTCTAAATGCATCTTGCGGATTGTTATGAGGTTGTACATAATCAAACAGCTGCTCGTAACGCGATTCTAGAAGATCCGCTCCTTTGATAGTATGAAGTACTGCGCACGGTATTAATTTAAGGGTTTTTATATCTTCAAGTAATTTTATCCTCTTCTCGGTTGTACCCTCTAAACCTTGAACTTTATCCGTCTTTTCTTTTAAACTTCTTTCTTGTACAATCTGACTATCAATTTCTTCTTGAAAATCTTTGATTGAATTAGCTTTTAAGATAATTTCTGTTAAACGAGTATCGCCATATATAAATTTAGGACCCATATGTGATTCACTTAACTCTTTTGCGATAATCACATTAACTAGTTTTTTGGAATATTGATTTATAGTTTTAACAAGTATATACTCAATTTTGGCTCCAACAGTAAGTGCTGTGTTAGAAGGCAAGGTCCAAGGCGTGGTTGTCCAAGCTAGAAAGTATATATCACCTGTTACCCCTTGCAATTTAGCAGGTAAGCTATTTTTTACAGCTTTAAACTGACCTGTTACCGTGGTATCTGTCACATCTTTATAGCAACCCGGTTGGTTAAGCTCGTGAGAGCTTAAGCCTGTTCCTGCTTTAGGAGAATAGGGTTGTATTGTATATCCTTTATACAATAAATCTTTGTTGTAAATATTTTTAAGTAACCACCATACCGTCTCCATATACTTAGACTTGTAGGTGATGTATGGATCTTGCATATCCACCCAATACCCCATTTTTTCAGTAAGGTCGTTCCAGATATCGGTATAACGCATGACGGCTTTTTTACAGGCTTCGTTATACTCTTCTACCGTGATTTTTTTGCCGATGTCTTCTTTAGTAATCCCGAGTTCTTTCTCAACACCAAGTTCTACAGGAAGACCGTGTGTGTCCCATCCTGCTTTACGCTTTACCTGAAACCCTTTCATCGTTTTATAACGTGGGAAGATATCCTTAATAGCACGTGCTAAGACATGGTGTACGCCAGGAAGTCCATTTGCAGACGGTGGTCCTTCAAAAAAGATATACGGTTTGGCACCTTCATGCTCTTTTACACTTTTTTCAAACACCTTGTTTTCTTTCCAGAATGCAAGCACTTCATCTGCTACTTGCGGCAGGTTTAATCCTTTATATATAGTGAACTTAGCGCTCATTTGTGGGTCTTTATTGTAAGTGCGCGAATTTAAGAAATTTAAGGGAGAATACTAAACCAGCGCTATATCAACTAGGAAGGATAAAAATTGGATATAACAAAACCGCTTCTGTTAAGAAGCGGGTATTTAAATAATAGTATGTATGCAAATCTATAAAAAGGCTTTATACATGCTTCCCCACTTCAAAACCGTGTTTTCCAAGATACTGGTTGCCGCTATCTATGGCGTCCCCTTCTAATGTAGTTCCCATAGAATCGTTCCAACGGTTAAGGTATCCAAAGAGGGAAATGACACCTAGCATCTCCACAATTTCTCCTTCATCCCAATACTTATATAGCTCTTCTTTAATTTTTGCATCTACAGCATTAGGTACTTGAGAGGCTGCTAATGAAAAATCCAGAGCCGCACGCTCTGCATCAGAAAAGGCAGCGTGTGTGCGATATTCCCAGATATTATCTAGTTGTTCCTGCTCTGCGCCATAACGCTCTGCTGCTCTAATAGCATGCGCCTGGCAATACCGACATCCTGTAGCGTTACTGGATACCCAAGCAATCATACGCTTAAGAGCAGAAGTCACGCGACCTTGGTTAGCCATTACGGCTTTATTAAGGTTAATAAAAGCACGGGAAATATCTGGACGACGTTGCATCGTAAGTACAGAGTTGGGACAGAAACCTAAGGTTTCATTAAAGAACAATGCTAGTTCTTTTGTAGTTTCATCGTGTTCGGCAGATAGTGGTGTTACTAATGGCATATATTTTGGTTTGTTTCCGCGAAGGTGAAAATCCAATCCACGCCTTCGCAAGTTTATTTTAGAATTTACTATTTTAAAGAAAATTTTTTGCGCTTTCGCGAAAGCAAGATAAACATTATTAATGCAATTTTGTACCTTGAAAAATATAAGAATTACATAAAATTATGGCAAAACACGAGGTACACGTTACTTACAAACAAGGAATGCAATTTGAGACAGACAGTCCAACAGGCTTCAAAACGCTTATAGACACCTCCCCAGAAAATGGAGGAAATAACGATGGCTTAGGGCCTAAAGCGATGATGTTAAGTGCTCTAGCGGGTTGTACGGGTCTAGACATTGTATTTGTACTTAATAAAATGCGCGTTAAAGTGCCTCATTTTGAGATGAAAGTGCGAGGAGAACTTACAGAAGAGCATCCTAAAACCTACCATAAGGTAGGACTGGATTACCATTTTTACGGTGATGATCTGGACGAAGAAAAAATTAAAAAGGCCGTGACACTATCTGAAGAAAAATATTGTGGTGTGATGGAAATGTTTAGGCAATTTGCGATATTAGAGATAGGAATTCATTTTAATGATAAATAATAACGTATGAGAATAAGAGGGTATTATTGGAGTTTTTTATTGCTGCCTGTACTATGTTTTGGTCAAGAGCGTGCAGAATTTACAAGAGGTCAAGAATTTTATCTACAAGGCAATGCGTCTATTATAGGCAATAGTATTTTGGGAAAAAGCGCATCAAAATCCTTTAACAAATCAAAAAAGAGCAATGATGAGTTTAAGATGCGTTATATAGATATTGACAACGATCCAGAAACTTGGAGTAGTAGTAGCGCATATTTCTCCATTCCTGAGGATGCACAACTGGTATATGCAGGATTATACTGGAGTGCAACATATAATGGCGAGTCTGGCGGTTTGCGATTGAGAAATCATAGACCAGTTTATAAAAAGTTAGAAAACCGCAAACATGACGCTCGGATAGTAAAAATTAAACCTCCTAATGGTTCTTATATTGAGGTAACAGGAAGTCTTATATATGACGGTAAGGATGCAAAAAACAGCACAGTAAAATCTAGGGCGCCATATGCCTATTCGGCAGACGTAACAGAAGTGCTAAAAGAGTATCACAAGGGAGATATTACGGTGGCTAATGTAGCTGCCACACAAGGTAAAATTAATGGAGGCAGCTCTGCGGGATGGCTTTTATATCTTGTGTATGAAGATGCTTCGGAGCCTTTCAGATACATAACGACCTATTATGGATTAGAATCCATAAAGAATGAGGTAGTAGAAATAGATTTTGGGAACTTCAAATCATCAGAAAATGAAGAAGGCGCTACCTATATAACCGTTGCCGCTTTAGAAGGAGACTCTAATTTGGGTAAAGACCAGATAGAAATTTATAATCCCGAGAGCGACTTGTTTTTGCCTTTTGGAAATGCAGTACGACCGGTAAATAATTTTTTTAATAGTTCGATTACCTTAGAGGACGAAATGATTCTTTCCAGAAATCCTAAAAGTACAAATACCTTAGGCTTTGATATTGCCCAGGTTAAAATGCCTGATGAACTTAATACGATCATTGCCAATAGCTCCCAAGGAGTACGCATGAAATTCAACACAAAAGGAGATCATTATTTTCTTTTTTTTACAGCCTTCCAGACGACCATAAGTGAGTCTTGGTTTCAAGAAAAAACTAGCCTCTTAGCTGAGGAATCAGAAACTGAAACTGAAACGGAAGTAGCAATTGATGCGCCTACAGAAACACTTGAGGTCACTAAAGTAATAGAAGAAGCCCCAATACCAGATAATCATTCTAATACTTTTATCACACCCAGCACTGCTGGCGCTACCCCTACGGTTCAAAATATTAGGAGTAACTCAATCCCAATGGCTCATATGAGGCGGGGCTTTTATATAATTACAAACGTGTTTGCCAAGGAGGAAAATGCCCGAAAATGGGAGCAAAAGTTGCGTTCTAAAGGATATGCATCTGATACCTTTTTTAGGCCAGAGGACAATTATCATTATGTTTCAATAGGCAATAATGTAGATCTTGAGATAGTTAGAGAACTTCTGCAAAGAGTGAGAACGGATAGGGATCTTAAAAAATCTTGGGTACTTAAAGTGAATATGTAAATGCGTTGGACCATAAAGCCCAAGCCAGAAGACGCTAAGATTAGTGAACTCGCTCAAACTTTGGAGATAGATGCTCCAATCGCAAGTTTACTATTGCAAAGAGACATTAATACCTATGATAAGGCAAAATCATTTTTTAGACCATCTCTAGAGGAGTTACACGATCCGTTTCTTATGCAAGACATGGATAAGGCAGTTGAGCGTATCGCACATGCCATTACTCAAGATGAAAACATAATGGTTTATGGAGATTATGATGTTGATGGTACCACCAGCGTTGCCTTGGTAAGTTCGTATTTAAATACACTTACCCCACAAGTGGCCACCTATATTCCCGATCGTTATGCAGAGGGATACGGTGTTTCTTATAGGGGTATAGACTATGCAGCAGATAATGATATGACGCTTATTATTGCCTTAGATTGTGGTATAAAGGCCGTAGAAAAAGTCGCCTACGCAAAGGAAAAAGGTATAGATTTTATTATTTGTGATCACCATAGACCGGGTGATCAATTGCCCGATGCGGTCGCAGTCTTAGACCCTAAAAGAGAAGATTGTAAGTATCCTTATAAAGAGCTATGTGGTTGTGGTGTTGGGTTTAAATTAATAAGTGCTATTGCGCTTTCGCGAAAGCAAAACCTAGGAGAACTCCATCCCTATCTTGATCTAGTAGCAACAGCCATAGGCGCAGATATTGTGCCTATTACTGGAGAAAACCGAGTGCTTGCATACTACGGTTTGCAGGTTATAAATGAGGCGCCAAGAGCGGGATTTGAAGCAATAATCAAGCAAGTCAAAAAAAAGAAACTCAGTATAACAGATGTTGTATTTATTATTGCACCGCGCATTAATGCTGCGGGACGTATGAAACATGGTAATCATGCGGTAACACTGCTTACCGAAGTAGATTATGATACGGCCTGCCAGTATGCCTTGGAGATAGAACAGTATAATACAGATAGAAAAGAAGCCGATAAATCTATAACACTTCAAGCGCTTGCACAGATTGAAAGTAATCAAGAACAAGTGCGCAAAACCACGGTAGTTTATCAAGAAGATTGGCACAAAGGGGTCATTGGGATTGTAGCTTCAAGACTTATTGAGACCTATTACAGACCCACTCTGGTATTTACAAAAAGCGGAGATAAGCTAGCGGCATCTGCAAGATCTGTTCGCGGCTTTGATGTGTATAATGCGTTGCAGGCCTGCGAAGACTATATAGAACAGTTTGGCGGACATAAGTATGCTGCCGGATTAACCCTTAAAGAAGAAAATTATGAGGCCTTTAAAAAAAGGTTTGAAGAAGTAGTAGCTGCAACTTGTGAAGAACGCCTGTTAATACCTGAAATCACTATAGAACATCAAATAGACCTTCAAGATATTACACCTAAATTTTATAGGATACTTAAGCAATTTGCTCCTTTTGGCCCTGGAAATATGCGTCCCACTTTTATGACGAAAAACCTTGTAGATACAGGTTATGGAAAGCAAGTAGGAGCAGATAAAACCCATCTTAAGGTTTCAGTAACTCAAAACGGCAAGGGAAGTCGTATTGACGGAATAGGATTTAACCTAGGAGATAAACTTGACTTGATTACAAACCAAAAACCTTTTATGGCAGCCTACGTTATAGATGAAAATGAATGGAATAATAAGGTGAGCTTACAACTACAAATAAAAGACATTAAATAATATTTTTATGAAAGTAAAACACCTTATCGCCATCTACCTTTTTGCGTTTATTCTTATGATCTTAGGAGCCTTGTTTAAAATTATGCACTGGCCTTATGGAGCCGAATTACTCACCCTATCTACTGCAATAAAAACAGTAGTTGCCTTATTAGCTATTTATAAGGTCCTAACAACAGATAAGTTTAAAGACTTTTTAAATATGTAGTTACTTTAAGAAGTTTAGAATAATCTCTACAATTTTTTCAGGTTGCTCTTCTTGTATAAAATGCTTAGCATCTAATAAATGCTCATCATCGCTAGAAAGGTTAAAATCTTTTTCTAACTCAGCTTTTTGAGGAAGCCACTTTAGGAATTCATCATCTTTACCCCAGATTACCGTAGCTGGGATATTTAGATTTTGAATCATAGGCCTGTAGTCTGTAAGGTGATTAGAAGTTTGAGAGTAGAAATAATACATGGCTCTAGTCTTACCTTCTTTTAAAGGAGTTTTATATCCTGCAATATCTTCTTTATTGAGATTGTTTTCTTTAAGCCCTGCTTTAAATAAGGCTTTAAGCATCAAATTAGTGGTAATTCCATTACGATAACTCCAAGTAGCTGCTTTTGCATAAAAACCAGGTTTGAAGCGTATGGGAGGATGAAAGCCGTCTTCTAAGATAATCGTGTTTAGGATAACAAGATTGTCGATCTTATGCGCATTGTTATGCCCTAATAACTCCCAAGTCCAAAGTCCTCCAGCATCGTGCATCACGTGCGTCCAGGATTCGATATGGAGATGGTCCATTAATTCTAGAAGTCGTTTTGCATGCATTTCTTCTGAGTAAATCTCATAACCTTTAGGAGAATCACTACTCCCAAATCCTAGCATATCTGGTGCGATTACTCGATAGCCCCCATCTACTAAGGGATCTATCATTTTTCTATACAGCCATCCAGAGGTTGGGACTCCGTGTAAAAGCAGTATTACAGGACCTTGCCCTTTATCTATATAGGCGATATTCCCTTCAGGGGAGGAGAAGGTTTTCTGGCTTTCGCGAAAGCGTTCATAGGTTATTTGCTCTGGTCTCATAGTAGCATTGCTATAGGGTTTACACGACCACAAAAGCAAGCCGCATAATAAAGTGAAAAGTGTGCGCATACGTCTAATGTACTAATTATTTATTTCAAATTCTTTAAGTTCAAAAGTCTCTCCGTCATAAACACCATAGGTATAATGCGTTATCCAATCTCCGAGGTTAAAGTAGGTTGAAGCAGCTCCAACTTTGATTTGCATAGGTAAATGCCGGTGTCCAAACACAAAATAATCGTAGTGCTCTGTTTCTAACTTGCGTTTTGCATAGCTTGCCAGCCACTCGTTTTCTTCTCCTAGAAAAATGTGGTCATCATTGCCGGAAATAAGTTTGTTTTTTACAGAAAAATACTGAGCTATTTTCATACCTATATCGGGATGCCCCCATTTAAATAACCACTGAAAAAAACGACTTCTAAATATTTTTTTCATTCGTTTGTAACCCTTATCTCCAGGTCCTAAACCGTCACCATGTCCTAAGAAAAATCGAGTATCGTTTATGGTAAAAACTTGAGGCTCGTGAAAAACAGGAATGCCTAGCTCTTCTTCAAAATAGCCATTCATCCAGAGGTCGTGGTTACCCACAAAAAAGTAAATTTCTATGCCGTTGTCTCTAAGTTCTGCAAGTTTTCCTAATGTTCTTACAAAGCCTTTAGGCACGACAGTGCGGTACTCAAACCAAAAATCAAAGAGATCTCCTAATAGAAAGATGGCGTGAGCATCGTGTTTAATTTCTTCTAGCCATCTCAAAAATTTCTTCTCTCTGGTTCTGCTGGCCTCCATAGTAGGAGCCCCTAGATGATTATCACTAGAGAAGTATATTTTTTTACCTGAAGGGAGTATTGTTTTCATTTATTATTGATCTGAAGCAAACCACTCTGCATAGCTGGTTGCTGTTTCAGAAAGTCTTAGAGAATGTAATTGGATAGCGTCGGGTAGTAAAGCGGAGATTTTGGCAGCAAAGTCTATGACCATCATCTCACTAGTAGGTTGGTAGTCTACTAATAGGACATTGTGCCCGTGGCTTTCCAGTTCTTTAGCCAGTGTTACGTGAGGGGTGTTTTTATTAAAAACAGTAGCGTGGTCAAAGACATCTACAATCTCCCGGTTTACTATTTTCTTGAGATCCCCAAAATCTATGACCATGCCATATTTTACATTATTGGAATCTGATATGGGTGCTCCGATTACGGTTACGCTTAATTTATAACTATGCCCGTGTACATTTTTGCATTTGCCATCGTAGCCATAAAGTGCGTGACCTGTTTCAAAAGTAAACTGTTTTGTAATCCGGATTTTTGACATATAACTGCTTTGGCGAAAGCTTAACGCCTTCTATTTCTCGTTTTATTGTATAAAAATACAATAATAAGTACTAGCGCTAGGATGAGAAATAAACCATTACCGCTTAAAAAACTCATTAAATCCATAGTATAGGTGTTTTTTTAATATCCTGTTACTTTTCTCACGCGTGCAAGGGTATTATTAGCCACTTTTTGAGCTTTTTGTGCTCCTATTATTAAAGCTTCATCTATTTTATTGGTATTTGCCATATAGTGGTTGTAACGCTCCCGTTGCTCACTATACCTATCGCGTATTAGTTCAAATAAAGCTTGTTTTGCATGGCCATAACCAAAGTCTGGCCGTGCGTAATTTTCTATTAATGCCGCAAGTTGAGCTGGTGAAGCAAGTAATTTATACAAGTTATGGACATTGCAATTCTCTGTTTCCATAGGTTCTTCTATAGGAGTACTTGCTGTTTGTATACCCATAATTTGCTTGCGTAGTTTTTTGTCGGTTTGGAAAATATCTATAATATTTCCTTTAGATTTAGACATTTTAACTCCGTCTGTTCCTGGCACATACATAGTATCTTTATTATGACTTGTCTCAGGCAGCACAAAAACTTCTGTTCCCGTAGTGGCATGAAAACGACTCGCTACCGCTCGGGTCATCTCAATATGCTGCGCTTGGTCTTTCCCTACAGGAACGATTTCTGCATCATATAATAGGATATCTGCCGCCATAAGCATCGGATAAGAAAACAAGCCAGCATTTATATCTTCTAATCGATCTGATTTGTCTTTAAAACTATGCGCTAGAGTTAATCGTTGATATGGGAAAAAGCAACTCAAGTACCACGTTAATTCTGTTACTTGCGGTATATCACTCTGTCTGTAGAAAACGGTTTTGTTTATATCTAAACCAAAGGCCAGCCAGGTAGCCGCGGTACTATAGGTGTTTTGGCGTAGCTGATCACCGTCCTTAATTTGTGTAAGAGAATGCATATCTGCAATAAAAAGAAAGGATTCGTTTCCAGGGGCATTTGCCATTTCAATAGCAGGAATGATAGCGCCTAATAAATTTCCTAAATGAGGTGTTCCTGTACTCTGGACACCAGTTAATATTCTAGACATACGTTTATGAGTAAAAAGACAAAGTTACTTTTTTCTAACCATAGGGTAATAGGATTTGTCTATTTTTGGACTTTATGGGATTTTTATCTAAAATAGGAATTGCACTATGGCGTATTTGGTTTTATGTGCTTATGCTCGTGGTCATCCTGTTGTTATTTCCTCTATTGTTCATTAGTATCCTGAAAGAATCCTGGTACCCTATGTTTTTTAGACTTGCGCGTATCTGGGCAAGAAGCATTATGTATTGCATGGGATTGTACCCTAAGGTAGAGAGAGAAGCCCGTTTTGAAAAAGACACAAGCTACATGCTGGTTTCCAATCATAGTTCTATGATGGACATAATGCTTATGCTGCATATTTCAAGGAGTCCTTTTGTTTTTGTAGGTAAAGCAGAGCTGGCTAAAATTCCTTTGTTTGGTTTTTTCTACAAACGCACTTGTATCCTTGTAGATAGAGGGAATCCTAGAAGTCGCAAAGCAGTTTTTGACCAAGCTCAACGAAGATTAAGTCAAGGTCTAGGAGTCTGTATTTTTCCTGAAGGCGGCGTACCAGAAGACATGAGTATTGTTCTGGACAGATTTAAAGACGGAGCATTTAGACTGGCTATAGATCACCAAATTCCTATTGCACCGATCACTTTTTATGACTCTAAAAAACGATTCCCGTATGCCTTTCTGGAAGGAGGCCCTGGTAAAATGAGAGCGAAGGTACATCCTTTTATTCCTACTTTAGGGATGACTCAAAGCCATAAACGGGAACTTCGAGAACAAACGAGACAGTTAATTTTGCAAGAATTGGAAAATGATTTGGGGTGAGTACGCTTTCGCGAAAGCAAAAAGAACAAACATCATTAACGAGCATACACTAAAGATTCTCGCCTTCGCGGAACAAAAAAATGAAAGGCTCCGTAACCAGCGGAGCCTTTCTGTCATCATTGCAAGTTGCAATAACTAACCTAACCAACTAAAAAACTAACCTAACGGCAAGTATTGTCTAGAAGCGATAACTCACTCCAGTATATAATCCTATAAAATAGGGTTTAAAATCTCCTACGCTTTGATCAAAAGCATTGAGTTGATATTTAAGCGAAGGCTCTACGTTGAGCTTTAATTTATCCGTCATCTTATAATCAAGTCCCAGTCCAATATTGGAAGTAAAACTCACATCGTTTATCCCATTTGCAGACCCAAGGTTACTTTGTAAACCATCTTCTGCATTGAGAAGTACCTCATTGTTGTTTAAAAACAAAGTGCTTAAGCCTCCTACAACTTGCACGCCCAAACGTTTGTTCGACAATACATATACAGCTTCTACAGGGATTTCAACAAATCCAACACGCTGTTGTAAAGTGCCATTTATAACCCTACGTGTATCTGAGTTCTCTGGGAAAAGATCATTTTGAGCTGCAGTAGCAGCTTGCTGCCTCACTCTGCTCCCGTCTCCTATATTCAATATTTTTGCATTAGCATTAAAATTAACACCTGATAATTGCCTTGTTCCAGGTGCTGCTACAAAGGCAATATCATTTGTATTGTAACTTAAATCTACGTTACTTACTCCAGTTCTCACCTTGAATTTAGGACTAACAGCATAGCTAATTTGCACTCCATAACTAAAATTTACATCACTAGTTTTATCATTATCATTAAACATGGGATCAAGGCCGCTTCCACCAAAATCTCCATAAAAAACAGGAGCTGCTACGGCGCCAACATCCCAACGGTCTTTATTGGGAGTTTCTTCAACAATGGCTAAGGCTTCATTTTCTTCGATGCGCTGTGCCTCTTCTACAAGAGAAATTTTGCCTTCTTCATTTTTTTCTAAAAATGAGGTTTTGTCTTGGCCCGTTTGAGCTACATCTGTTGTAATCTGTTCTTTGTTGAGATCTTTTTGAATCTGTTCTTTGTCAATAATAGGAGCGGTATACGAATCAGGAGTCTCCTTTAAGCTATTGAGTGTTATACCATTTGAATTAGCACCTTGTGAAGGGTTTGTTTTATTAGGAGTTGAGTTAATAGCGGTGTTCGCGCCAATGGCACTCTCGTTTTGAGAAGTTTTATTCTGGCGTAACGCATTTTGAACAATTCTAGACCTAGATTTTTCTTCTTCTTTAGGTGTAATAATAGAAGCACTTTCTTGAGCAACTGTACTCGAACTAGGGATCGCATCAATATCTTGAACTGCGTTGTCTATATTAATTCCTACTTGAGCGCTATTAGTCTCTGTAGTTTCTAAGGGATTGGATGTAACAATGTCACTGTCTAGGGTATCTTTAGAAGTAGTATTAAATCCTGTAAATCCTATGGTAAATAATAATGCAACAACAGCTGCCGCTCCTCCTAGTTTCCACCATAAGGGTATAACTTTGCGGTCTTCGTTTTCTTTTTGGGCAGCCGTGATGTTATTCCAAACGGCATCGCTAGGATGCCTTTCAAAATCCTTGAATTTCTCTTGAAATAACCGGTCTAAATTCTTTTCTTCTTTCATCTGGTTTGTGAATGATTCATTTGGTTATTATGGGTAACCTCAATTTTATCTTTTAATATTTGTCTTGCCCTTGCTAAATTGGACTTAGACGTTCCTTCTGAAATTTCCAACAAGTTCGAAATCTCCTTATGTGAATATCCATCAAGCACATATAAGTTAAAAACTAATCTGTAACGATCTGGCAATTCTTGTATGATACCCAGTAAAAAATCGAGACTAACACTTTCTTCCTCAACCTCAACAGTTACTTCTGGTATATTTCCTTCATTTATTAAATTAAACACTCCAGGCTTTCTATATCGCTGTAAAGCCGTGTTTATTGATATGCGTTTTAACCAACCTTCAAAAGAGCCTTTGTTTTTATATTGATCAATTTTGTCAAAAATGACCATAAATGAATCCTGCAAAATGTCTTCAGCATCTGCATAACCAGAAGCATACTTTAAACATACTGAGAAAAGAGTACTAGAGTATCTTTTGTACAATTTCTCCTGGGCTTTAGGTTGCTTCTTTTTACAATCATTAATGAGTTGGTCTAGACTCAATATATTTTTATTAGTTCGAACTTATTCTAAAACAGGCACATTAAAGGTTAAAAAATTTGGATTACCATCGGCATCATTTCCGTTAAAAAAATTTAATATCACTTCCCCGGACTCCCTAGGATTAAAAACAAGTGGAGCAGTGCGCATATCATTTTCCAAATCGGGGCAACCGCTATCTTGCTCTACTACCTTGGTAATAATAGTAATTTCACGTTCATTATCATTTCTTACGATATTAAAACCATCAAAACCGTGACAATTTGTGGGTCTAAAATAAGACACCTGTAAAGTGTCTGGTTGATTTACAAAAAATACATCAGGGATTCCTGTAACACTATCTACTGCTACAAAATCAAAAAAGAAATTGGTAGAATCATCTGTGCTACAACTCACCATTGCAACTAGAAGACCTACAATAATTGCTAATTTTTTCATTTTCTAAGGGATTTTACACCCTTTAGATGCCTAAAATGCTGAAAGGTTGCGTTATAGAACAACAATGCGCGAAATTTTCGCGCATTGTTGTTCTTAGAATTACTCTGAAGCGAGTTTGATCGCCTCGTGAATCTTGGCTTCTAGTTCATCCATAAGATCTGGATTGTCTAGTAATAAGGCTTTTACGGCGTCTCGACCCTGACCTAATTTTGTATCTTGATAGGAGAACCAAGAACCTGCTTTTTTGACAATTTCATAGTTCACCCCTATGTCTATGATCTCACCTACTTTTGAGATACCTTGACCGTACATAATATCAAACTCTGCGGTTCTAAAAGGAGGGGCTACTTTATTTTTAACCACTTTTACACGGGTCTTATTTCCTTGTACAGCGGCGTTACTATCTTTAATTTGGGTAGAACGGCGAATGTCTAATCGTACAGAGGCATAAAATTTTAAGGCATTTCCTCCAGTGGTCGTTTCTGGATTTCCAAACATGACGCCTATCTTTTCTCTTAACTGATTAATAAAGATAACCGTACAATTAGTTTTGCTAATAGATCCGGTAAGCTTGCGTAGTGCTTGAGACATTAACCTTGCGTGAAGTCCCATTTTAGAATCTCCCATTTCTCCTTCTATTTCACTTTTAGGAGTCAATGCCGCAACAGAGTCTATTACAATAATATCTATCGCACCAGAGCGAATAAGATTATCTGCTATTTCCAGCGCTTGTTCTCCATTATCAGGTTGTGAAATAATGAGATTCTCTATATCTACGTTTAATTTTTCTGCATAAAAACGGTCAAAAGCATGCTCTGCATCTATAAATGCGGCAATACCTCCTTGTTTTTGTGCTTCGGCAATGGCGTGAAGGGTTAAGGTCGTTTTACCAGAAGATTCTGGCCCATAAATTTCGATTACTCTACCTCTAGGATAACCACCTACGCCTAGAGCAACATCCAGTCCCAAAGAACCTGTTGGGATGGCATCTACCTCCTCTACGGCGGTATCTCCCATTTTCATTACGGTTCCTTTTCCGTAAGTTTTATCTAATTTATCTAGTGTAAGTTGGAGTGCCTTTAATTTGGCATCTTTTTCACTGCTCATATGCTTTCTTTTGAATGTAAAATGGAGTAGTAAAAATAAGCTTTCTTTTAAAGTAGGACAAGGTACGCTTTCGCGAAAGCGTAATACTTTTCAACAACCCTCTTACGCAACCTTTTTGTAATGACTCTGTCTTCTTTATGAGAAGTAATACCAAAAATGAGTTGTAAATCTTTAAATACAAGTAGAATCCGACCTTCGTGGAGGCGTCTTAGGATGCTAGCGCATAAGCGAAAGTTGGAAGGAGGATAACACTGCTCCCTTCGCTTATAACACACATAAGTATTAACACTGAATTAGCCGTTCTAAAAAATGCCCGCAGGAAGATCCTCCGGGCATTTTTTATGCAGAATATGTGGGAAAGCGTACCTTTGTACTTTACATTCTTTTCACCTTAAAAAAGTATAGCATGCAACTGTACAACAAATTAAGCGCAAAAGAGAGAGCAGAGCTCATTGAGCAAGCAGGTCAAGAACGACTTACGCTCTCTTTTTATCAATATGCCCAGATTGGGAATCCTCAACTTTTTAGAGATCATCTTTTTCTTGCCTGGCACCCCATGGAAGCCTTGGGGAGAATTTATGTGGCGCAAGAAGGCATTAATGCTCAAATGAGTGTTCCTGCTCATAGATTTGAGGAGTTTAAAAATTTTCTAGATCAGATTGATTTTTTAGAAAACGTACGTCTTAACATTGCCAGAGAGCAAGACAACAAATCATTTTTAAAACTTAAAGTAAAAGTGCGAAAAAAGATTGTAGCAGATGGGTTGGATGACAACACCTTTGATGTTACTAATAAGGGAGTTCATGTAGATGCGGCCATGTTTAATGAGCTTATTGAACAAGAAGACACGGTACTTGTAGATATGCGCAATCACTATGAAAGCGAGATTGGACATTTTAAAAATGCGGTTACTCCAGATGTAGATACCTTTAGAGATTCCTTGGATATTATAGAAGAAGACCTCAAAGATCACAAAGAAGATAAAAAACTAGTGATGTATTGCACCGGTGGCATACGTTGTGAGAAAGCCAGTGCCTATTTTAAACACAAGGGCTTTAAGCAGGTATTCCAGCTCGAAGGTGGAATTATTGAGTATGCCAGACAAGTAGAGGATAAAAAGCTAGAAAATAAGTTTAGAGGCAAGAATTTTGTCTTTGATCACCGTCGTGGTGAGCGTATCTCAAACGAGATCATTTCTAATTGCCACCAGTGTGGTAAGCCTTGTGATACACATGTAAATTGTGCGAATGAAGCCTGTCATCTACTATTTATACAATGTGAAGAATGTGCCAGTGCGATGAACAATTGTTGCTCTTTAGAATGTACTGAAATAGCCGCCTTACCTTTTGAAGAACAAAAAGCCTTGCGAAGCGGTAAAGGCAATAGTAATAAAATCTTTAAAAAAGGCCGTTCTGAAAAATTGAAATTTCAGAAGAAATAAGTTGTAGAAATACTATCTTTAACCTTGACAGTATTTTTGAGTTTTAAGAAGACGTTGAGCTGGTAACTAGCCCGCTCAACTTTTAATATATAGATATAATATGGCGTGTGGAAATTGCGGCACTGGAGCAGATGGGCAACCTAAAGGGTGTAAGAATAATGGTACTTGTGGAACAGATGGGTGTAATAAACTAACTGTTTTTGACTGGTTATCTAATATGTCTTTGCCAGAAGGACAAGAGCCTTTTAATTATGTTGAGGTCAGATTTAAAAACAGCAGAAAAGGCTATTATAAAATTGAAGAGGGTCTTTCCCTGAGTATAGGTGATATTGTGGCTACTCAGGCACAATCGGGACACGACATAGGTATGGTAACCCTTGCAGGAGAGCTGGTGCGTGTGCAAATGAAGCGCAAAAAGGTCAAACAAGATACAGAGGACACACTTAAAGTATATCGCAAAGCCACACAAAAAGATATAGATATCTGGACAAAGGCTCGAGAAAAAGAAGAGCCTATGAAAGTTAAGGCACGCCAGATTGCGATACGGCTTGCACTCCAGATGAAAATTTCTGATATCGAGTTTCAAGGAGATGGATCAAAGGCTACCTTTTATTATACAGCAGAAGATAGAGTAGATTTTCGCCAACTTATTAAAGAGTTTGCACAGGAGTTTAGAACCCGTATCGAGATGCGCCAGATTGGTCTGCGTCAGGAAGCTTCCAGATTAGGAGGTATAGGTTCTTGTGGTCGTGAGTTATGCTGTTCTACTTGGCTTACAGATTTTAGATCGGTTACTACAAGTGCAGCGAGATATCAGCAATTATCTTTAAATCCACAAAAGCTTGCAGGACAATGTGGTAAATTAAAGTGCTGTCTTAATTTTGAGCTAGACTCTTATATGGATGCACTCAAGGCATTTCCTAAAACAGATAAAAAACTCTATACTCAAAAAGGAACGGCGGTTTGTCAAAAAATAGATATTTTTCAAGGGCACTTATGGTATGCCTACGAAGGTGAGTGGATGAACTGGCATAAACTCACTACCACCCATGCTAACGAGATTATAGAAGCTAATAAAGCCAAGAAACCCGTAGCGAGTCTAGAAGAATTTGCCTCGGAGTTAGTGGAAGATACTAAAGTAGATTTTGGTAACGTTGTAGGGCAAGACAGTCTCACGCGTTTTGATAAACCCAAGCATCAAGGGAGAAAAAAGCGAAGTAATAATCGTAACCGGAATAACAAAAAAGGAGCTTCTAACCAAAAGTCTCAAGGGCCACCTAAAGGTAAAAGATCAAATAATCGCAATCGAAATAAACCAAAACCTAGTGGCAATTCGTAATATACTTGTAGCTAGTTTGATTTTTATATGTTTTGCGTCGTGTGATCAGAACAGTATTTACGATAATTATCAAACTGTTTCTGGTGGTTGGGGCATTAAAGAGCCCTTGTCCTTTACCATACAGGACCCAGACACTATACAGAAATATGATATGTTTGTGACCCTTAGAAACACAAATGAGTATCCCTACAACAATTTGTTTTTGATTACCGCATTAGATTTTCCTAATGGCCGCAAATTGATAGACACATTAGAATATGCAATGGCGACTCCGGATGGCACTTGGTTGGGCAAAGGATTTAATGATGTAAAAGAAAACAAACTCTGGTATAGAGAAGGAGTACGCTTTCGCGAAAGCGGTACCTATACCCTAAGTATCTCCCACGCCGTTAGAAAAAACGGAAATGTATCAGGAGATATAAAACTAAAAGGAATTACAGAAGTAGGAGTGCGTATAGAGTACTCAAAAAACTAACACTCATGACAACAAAATCTGCCGCAACAAAAAAGAAGGATTCCCCTCAAGGTTTTGGAAAATACATAAAATGGTTCTGGATGCTCTTTATAGGAGGACTTGGAGCGATAGTCCTATTGTTTTTACTAGCCAGTTGGAATGTTTTTGGAGAATTACCCACTTTTGAAGAATTAGAAAATCCAGAAAGCAATCTCGCAACAAAAATAATGAGTGTAGATGGGCAGCAACTAGGAACTTATTTTAATGAGAATAGAACTCCTATTAAATACGAAGATCTGCCGCAGAATCTCGTAGATGCCTTAGTAGCCACCGAGGACGAGCGCTATTATGATCACTCAGGAATAGATTTTAAGGGAACAACAAGAGCCTTTGCTTATCTAGGAAAAAAAGGTGGAGCAAGTACAGTAACCCAACAGTTAGCTAAACTAACCTTTACTGGAGAAAGAGCTAAAAACTGGAGAAAGTACTTCCAAAAAGTAAAAGAATATGTTATTGCAACTAGACTAGAACGGCAATACACTAAGGAAGAAATAATAACAATGTATCTCAATAAATTTGACTTTTTGTTTCAGGCTATTGGTATAAGTTCTGCGTCCAGGATATACTTTAATAAAAACGTAAGTGAGCTTGAGTTACACGAGAGTGCTGTTATTGTAGCCATGCTTAAAAACCCCAGACAGTATAATCCTTATCGCAAGATATCTAAAGAAAAGTCTAAACTTCGCCGTAATCAGGTCTTCAAGCAGATGGAAAAAAACGGTATGATTACTACGGCAGAGAAAGATTCTTTGCAAGCATTACCCTTAGTTGTGAGGTTTACCCCAGAAGGCCATGCAGATGGAAGTGCGACCTATTTTAGAGAGAATCTTAAAAAGTTTATGCAAGATTGGATTAAGAAAAACCCTAAGGGAGAAGATAAGGATGGTAATTTAGAATATTACAACATCTATAGAGACGGTCTTACCATAACGACAACCATAGATTCTAGAATGCAAAAAGCAGCAGAAGATGCAGTGCAAAAGCATATGCCTAGATTACAGGCAGAGTTTGATAAACAAAACCTAAAAAATGAGATGGCTCCTTTTAGAGATATAGAGCCAGAGGATATTGACCGTATTTTTAACAATGCTATCAAGAGTTCTGAGAGATGGCGCAAGATGAAAGCAAAAGGTAAGACAGAAAAGGAGATAAGAGCTTCTTTTGATGTGGCTACAGATATGAGTGTTTTCTCTTGGAAAGGAGATATAGACACTACTATGACACCTAGAGATTCTATACGATACTACAAGAAATTCTTACGAACGGGTATGATGTCTATGGTGCCACAAACGGGAGAAGTACGCGCTTGGGTAGGCGGTATAAATATGAATCACTTTCAATATGACCACGTACAAACGGGCAAACGTCAGGTTGGATCAACCTTTAAGCCGTTTTTATATGCCACTGCCGTAGATCAATTGCGATTGTCGCCCTGTGATACTTTGCCTAATACAATTTATAGTATTGCTGCAGGCAAACACGGCAATACCAAGGAGTGGAGCCCGGGAAACTCTAATGCTGAGTATGGAGGTATGATTACTATGAAAGATGCATTAGCCCAATCTGTGAATACGGTTTCGGCAAGGCTTATGGATAAAGTAGGGCCAAGACCCGTAATTGATTTAGTTCGTAAACTAGGTATAAAAGGTGATATTCTGCCAGTACCTTCTATAGCCTTAGGAACGCCAGATTTGAGTGTATACGAAATGGTTTCTGCCTATGGCGCTTTTGCAAATAATGGCGTGTATGTAGAGCCACAAATTGTAAGTACTATTGCAGATAAAAATGGAACAATTTTATATCAGCACGTTCCTAAAACCAAGGATGTATTGAGTGCAGAAAGTGCTTATGTTACCTTACAGCTTATGGAAGGTGTTACGCGTTCGGGTTCTGGACGACGTTTGCGAAGTACCTATGCAAATAATAGAAACGATTATAAAAATGTAATTACGGGATATCCTTACGGTTTTACAAATGCTATTGCTGGTAAAACTGGAACCACTCAGAATCAAAGTGATGGCTGGTTTATGGGTATCGTTCCTAACTTAGTAACAGGCGTTTGGGTAGGAGGAGATGATCGTGCTACACATTTTGATGGGTTGAGGTATGGACAAGGAGCGACCATGGCGCTGCCAATATGGGGTGTTTATATGAAAGAACTCTATAAAAACAAGGAATTAGGAATATCGGATAAAGAATTTGATAAGCCCAAAGACCTTAGCATTGAGGTGGATTGTGAAAAATATAAGGGTACCGGAGTAAGTGAAGAATTACCAGAGGAATTGGACTTTTAAGAAATAATAAACTACGGTTTTAACCTCTGTCTTTTTAGATAGAGGTTTTTTTATCCTTTGGCGCCTGCCTGCCGGCATGCAGGAAAGCCTTTTCATCCTTTTTTTCGTATTTTTAAGCAGCAAAAATAGTATATGATATCAAAAGAAGTAGCAGGCGTTAAAGAAGCGTTGCAAGGTGTGCAAAGCGACATGACCCTAATGTTAGGAGGCTTTGGTTTAAGTGGTATTCCAGAAAATGCCATTGCAGAATTAGTTAGACTCAATGTAAATGGACTGAGCTGTATTTCTAATAATGCGGGTGTTGATGATTTTGGACTCGGGTTATTACTGCAAAAACGACAAATAAAAAAAATGACCTCCTCTTATGTAGGAGAAAATGCTGAATTTGAAAGACAAATGTTAAGTGGAGAATTGGAGGTAGAACTCATACCACAGGGCACACTGGCCGAACGATGTAGAGCAGCGCAAGCAGGCTTTCCCGCCTTTTATACTCCTGCAGGATATGGAACAGAGGTCGCAGAGGGCAAAGAGTCTAGAGAATTTGATGGTAAAATGCATATTTTGGAATATGCGTTTAAAGCAGATTTTGCTTTTGTAAAAGCTTGGAAAGGGGATGTTGCTGGCAATCTCATCTTTAAAGGAACAGCTCGAAATTTTAATCCTAATATGTGTGGCGCAGCCACAATTACTGTGGCTGAAGTAGAAGAACTTGTACCAGCAGGTACTCTGGACCCTAACCAAATTCATATTCCAGGAATTTTTGTGCAACGTATTTTTCAGGGAGAGACCTACGAAAAAAGAATTGAGCAGCGCACAGTAAGAAGTAGAGAATAAATAGCAGAGTACTAACTTAAGAAAGGCGGTCATTTGGATGATCCCGAAATTTCGGGACGCCTTCGCGGAAATTAATTGTATGGCATTAGATAAGACACAAATAGCGCAACGTATTGCGAGAGAAGTTCAAGACGGATATTATGTAAACCTAGGTATAGGGATTCCTACATTGGTTGCAAACTATGTACGAGAGGATATAGATGTAGAGTTCCAGAGTGAGAACGGTGTTTTAGGGATGGGACCATTTCCCATTGATGGAGAAGAAGATGCAGATATTATTAATGCCGGAAAACAAACCATTACTACTTTACCAGGAGCAAGCTTTTTTGATAGCGCTACGAGTTTTGGTATGATACGCGGCAAACATGTAGATCTTACCATTCTAGGAGCTATGGAGGTAGCAGAAAATGGAGATATTGCAAATTGGAAAATACCCGGTAAAATGGTAAAAGGCATGGGTGGAGCTATGGACCTTGTTGCAAGTGCAGAGAATATTATTGTAGCCATGATGCATACCAATAGAAAAGGGGCGTCAAAGTTGCTTTCTAAATGCAGTTTACCTCTTACAGGTGTAGGTTGTGTCAAGAAGATTGTAACCAATCTTGCAGTCTTAGAAGTGACCTCGCAAGGATTTAAACTTTTAGAAAAAGCGCCAGGCGTTTCTATAGATGAAATTAAAAATGCGACAGAAGGGGCACTTCTCATAGAAGGAGATATTCCAGAAATGCAATTTTAAGATGACCATTTACGACTTACAAAAAAAGCCTCATCTATATACTTATAGGACGAACAGAGATTATCTAACCCTAAAAGATCGATTTCTAAGAAACACGCTTAAGGCATTAGATTATCTTCACAAAACTAATGCGCTTACAATAACTTATGATGATAACGGAGTTAATGAAACAGTAGATATTATTGATGTCTTAACCGCAGATGTTAAGAATGATATTAAAATAATATACTCACAAGCTAAAAATTTTTATAGCCCTAAGCACAATACTATAGGGTTTTATGATACTCACGGTGTCTATTTTAGAAAAAACCATAGGAAGAAATGGTTTTCAAAAAACAAGGGATATAATTCTCCTATGGCAGTACTTGGCCATGAACTTATACATTGCTACAATGAGTTGTATGAAACCGAAGATTATCATGCACGCAAAAGAAACACAAGTTCAAGAGGAAAAAAAATAGATCAAGCAGGTCGCGATTTGTCTTACCCTAATGAAGAAGAAGCATTTGTTATACGAATGAGTAATCAAGTGGCTCGAAGACTAGGTGAAGATATTAGGTCCAATTATGGACGTTCTTATTATGAAGTGGAAGATGTAAGAGATATCCTCAAGAAGGGAAAACGAAGAAATGGAAGAATCTCACAAATTTTTGGACATTCTAGGACAAAAAACTACTAAGCCGAGTTTTTCATTTCTGTCATAAAAAGAGATTTTCGACGATTAAAAACATATAAATTCGATGAAATACACAAAATTTTAACATTTAAAGCAAAAAAGTTAATAAATTGAGTTGTGTAAGTGAAAAAATGTAGTACTTTAGCAGTCCCCAAGTTAGCCAATTGATTTTCGATGAAGGGATTAAAATTCAAGTTTAAGTGTAAAATACCTTTATCAATACCTTATAACTTTGAAACTCATAAGAGTATTTAATGTTATGATTTGTTAGAAAACCGCGGGGGGAGCCCTGCGGTTTTTGCTTTTAAATAACATGTTCAATCATCAACACCATGAAAACAAAAAACATCAACCCTTTCTATACTCTTATAGACAGTTTTAAAAATGGCTCTCATTTTATAGTAAATTGTATACGGCTGGCGAGAAGAGTTTTTCTATTTATGTTTTAAATTCCTTTAGGAATAGCATTAATTAGGTTTTTAGTATACTCCTTAGTAGGGCTGCCATATATTTTATCTGCTTCTCCTTGCTCTTCTATTTCACCTTTTTGCATCACCACAAGCTGATCAGCCATATATTTAACTACGGCAAGATCGTGTGATATAAATATGTAGGTGAACCCAAAATCTATTTTTAATTCGTTCAAAAGATTTAATACCTGAGCTTGAACAGAAATATCAAGTGCACTTACAGACTCATCACAGATAATTAATTTAGGTTGAACCGCGATAGTTCGCGCAATACCTATACGTTGGCGCTGGCCTCCACTAAACTCGTGTGGATATCTATTAAAATGTTCTGGATCTAAACCTACTCTTTGCATGAGGTATAAGGCTCTTTCTTTACAGGCTTTCTGCGAAGGGAATAGTTTATGTACTATTATAGGTTCCATAATGGCTTGCCCTATAGTGAGTCTTGGGTTTAAAGAAGCGTATGGATCTTGAAAGATGATCTGTATATCTTTGCGAAGGGCTCTTAGATTTTTGCTAGAAAGCCCAATGATTTCCTCTCCTTTGTATAATATAGAACCTTCAGTTGGAGGGACTAACTGTAATATAGCGTTACCCAAGGTAGATTTTCCGCAGCCGGATTCTCCTACTAGGCCCAAAGTTTCACCGGGATATAGGGTGAAAGAAACGTCATCTACAGCTTTAATTGCTCTAGATTTGGCGAAAACCCCTGATTTAGAGATATACGTTTTTCCAACATTTTTTATCTCTAATAGTGGTGGTTGTGCGTAGAGCACTTCGTGTCTTTTTTGACGTTGTTCGGCAGTTTCAAACTCTGTTTTTGGATTATTTTCTAGAAAGTCCTTTATGGTAGGCAATTTTTTTAAACGCGTTTTTAGGGACGGTCGCGCATTAAGTAGTGCCTTTGTGTAGTTGTTTTGCGGGCTTGAAAATATCGCTTTCGCGGAAGCGTACTCTACCACCTTACCTTGATACATTACGACTACATTATCTGCTATCTCCTGCACTAGGGCCAGATCGTGACTAACAAAAATAATACTCATTTGAGTTTCTTGTTGGAGTTCTTTTAAGAGTTGCAGAATTTCCTTTTGCACTGTCACATCCAGGGCAGTCGTAGGTTCATCGGCTATTAAAATCTGGGGTTTACAAGCAATTGCCATGGCAATCATAACTCTTTGTTTCTGACCGCCACTTATTTGATGAGGATAGGACGTAAATAATTGTTGAGGTCTCGGAAGTTTTACCTTGTTAAAAAGTTCCAGAGTCCGTGCTTTAGCCTCTTTTTTAGAAAACGCTGTGTGTTGTAAGATAATCTCGACCACCTGATAACCACAAGTTAATGACGGATTAAGAGAACTCATAGGTTCTTGAAAAATCATAGAAATGTCATTGCCTCTATATTTTTGAAGGTCAGCTTCTTTTAATTCTAAGAGGGACATATCATTATAGCGTAAGAAACCCGTTACTTGCGTCCTTTTTTTATCTAATAAGCCCATTATCGCAAGAGAAGTAACAGATTTCCCAGAACCTGATTCACCTACAATAGCGAGAATTTCATTACTGCTAAGACTAAAGGAGATGTTGCGAACAACTGGAGTTGCCTTTTTATGATTTAAAAAAGAAATAGATAGATTGCTTACATCAAGTAATTTTTTACTGCCCATGTTCCTCAAAAATACCAATTTCTATCTCTTAATTTTTTTATTGCACTATAAAAATATCCTAATAATGATTATTGAGGAGATTTCTCTTTTTTGGTAACCAGCAGGGACTAAATAAGATTGCGTGTAGAGGCTTCATTATTTCTTTTTAGATAATCAAATTGCATACAAATTAATTGTGAGACGTACCCAAGAAAAATAGAATATCAAAACTAGTTTTACTAACCTAAATTAATGGACTCTATTTGTGGCAATTAGACGTCGAATCTCATAAAATTATCATGTTTTGTTTAAGCTTTTTCCAAGATGGTTAATTCTTAATAAAGAGTTAAAAAAACTTTGTGTAGTTCATCGAATAAATTATGAATCGTCATAAAATGTTTCTAATATTAAGATGTTTTTTATTAAAACCTTCTTAAATAAACCAATAACCCATAAATAATGAAAAAAATTAATTTTTTTGTTTTATTATTTTTTCATTTAAGCAAAATTGTTAATTCTCAAATTGTAAAGGCCTTTGAAAAAAAATTAATATTAACAAATTTAGGTGAGTCAAAAATAAAAACTTCTATTTTTCCAAATGGGAAGTTACATAAATTTTTCCAATAT
>CAZXMY010000003.1:0-23600 GCA_964641325.1 uncultured Flavobacteriaceae bacterium
CCTTTCTATATTGTTTTGTTAGAAAATTAAGGGATTCTATAGTATAGTACTCAATTTTTGTAGGCTGCTCTTTTAAAATTTCATTATTTTCTAGAACTAATCTCAATGGTAGTCCGCCTTGTAAAACTGCAATACTACTCGAGTTAAGTCCTCCTACTGCAAAATTTTTATGCTTGATATTAAGCTCTTTGGCTAGGACTTCAAGCATTGATTTGTCCCCGCCAGCACCCTTCATCATGCTATCACCCCAACCTACAATATCAACATTACGGGAAGAATCGCAAGCTTGAAAACCAAGAACTAATAGGAATAAGATGCCCATTTTGAGTAGATTCATATCTATAGTTTAAAAATATCCAGTAGTCTATCTTTAAATTGCAGTGTTGTGAAATTATCTTTAAAGTAGGTTTTATTTAATTCGCTAGTTTGCTTCAACAGATCCTTATTTGAATTATAAAATACAAGTGCATCATATAAATCTTGAGGGCTTTGCTTTTTGAAGAACTTCCCGTTTTCCGGTTCTTTAACTACGTCTGGAATACCAGCATGTGTAGTCGTTAGTATTACATTACCTGTCGCTATAGCTTCCAAAATGGAAATAGGTTGTCCTTCCATCTTGTAATAGGTAGGTAGCACAAAAATATTACCCCATTGCAGTAGCTCTTTTTTTGCTTGTGCCTTTACAATTCCTTTATAGGTCGTATTATTAAGCCCTTTTAATTGTTTTTCTATTTCTTCTTTTTGAGAATAGTCTATGGCTCCGGCAATCTGCGCTTCATACGGTATGCCTTTTTCTTCCAGCATTTGCAGCGCTTCCAACAGATCAAAAATGCCTTTTTCCTGCATTAGATTACTTAAATATATAATGCGCAACCTATTAAAAGATTTTTGCATACTATCATCTACTAAATAATCTTGCGCAAAATTGGGGAGAACCTCAACAGCTTCTTTAGGAATAAATGGTGTGAGATTGCCTTTTAAAGAATCCGAAAGCACAATTCCTTTTGTAGTCTTTGAGACTAAAAAATGCAATAGCCTCTTCTTCATGCCAGAAAGTGAAGCGTACTCATCCCCTAAATGATTACCATGTATATGGGTGATTATTTGCTTTCGCGAAAGCGCCCCCAAGAGAATAAAACCTGCGTATTTGGCTACCCCTAAAAAACTTTGTCCTGGGGTTATATATAGCATGTTGCATTGTAATACACGCCAGCATTTAGTGTAAAACAAAAGATTAAAAATGAGCTTATGAAATGTGAAGGATCCCACTTTTTCATCGAACCTAGTATAGGAAGTATTGATGTGCTTGACGGCATAGTACTGAGACTCCTCAAAAATAGATTTTACTACTTGATTTGCGAGAGAAACCCCCGTTGTAGGCTCTGGAAACGGGCCAATCATCAAAATTTTATTACGCTTCTTCACTAGCAAAAAGACTCTTTAGGGTGAAGAAATTAAGGAAAAGTGAAAAGAAAATTACTCCATGTTCTCGCTCTAGAATATTTTCTGTAAACATAACTATGCCATAAAAAATAAGGGTGAGTATTAATAGCTGATTGTCAAACCGTACGGCATACAACAAATTAATTCCAATGGTAAGAAGAAAGACGATTAAACTAATCACTCCGCCAATAAGCAAGATACTAAAGTACTGGTTATGTGCATTATATTTTCCTAATATTAGTCTATCTTCTCCCTTAACTTTGTATCTGTCAATAAGTACATCCCGATAATCTCCTATGCCATATCCTATGAGTGGGCTTTCTGCTATTACTTCCTCAGCATTAGTATATATTGCATACCTAATATTTGTAGAGTTCATTACTTGGCTATCTAATGATTCTATTTTAACTAATTCTACAAATCTGTTGCGCGTCTTTGGTATAGCAATTATTAAAAAGGTTAAGGTCACAATTGCAATTAAATATGGCTTTATAAAGCGCTTGTTTTGTTGAAACAACATAAACAAGGTAAGAATAACCACAACGGCAATTAATGGTCCTTTTTTTGCATAAAGTAAAAGAAATGCAATGATCACAGTGTCCATAAGAATCAAGCTAGCTACTTGCGTTCTATTTTTATTTCTTTTTAAAAGAAATAGAGAGAAAAGTACTGCTAAGCCACAATGCATAGAGAGGTAAATAGGATGGATATTAAACTTGCCGCTTTGCAATGTTAATACCGTATGAAAATGAACTAACATCTCTTCAAAACTAAATCGCGTGGCAAAAAACCAGATAAAAGCTATAGTATTAAATAGAAATACCGCAACTATATATACCCATAAATATTTATGAAAATTGCCTACTAACCCTTTTCTTTCTTCTGGAGTTATTAGCGCAAAAATAAAAGGGAAAACAATTAAAGCCGATAAATGCTCGAGCTTGCGGATGGCAATATCCATATTGTCACTATACAATACGGTAATTGCGAAGCTGAGGTATAACCCTGCATTGAGCAAAAAGAATTTAAAATCAAAATGGAATCTTCTTTTAAAAGCAAGCGCTAAGATTGTGACACCAAAAAACAAAATAGCTATTGCCCTTATATTACTAGGCACAAGAGGTAAGGCAAACAAGATAAATAACCCAACCCTAGGCAGGTTATAGTTCGCTATTTTTGTAATATTTTCCATCGTTTTTGATTTCTAAAAAGCTGCTTTGTAAGAAACTCTATCGCGCTTGGAATGAACAGAACTCCTATAACTGTGCCTACAAAGTAAGAAAATCCATTGGCGAAATCTCCTCTTAGTAAAAAAATAAAATGAACCGCTAGATAATAGGCGAGTATATTCTTTAATTGATTAGGGCTATTAAGCCATTGCATAAATTTGATTGTTGTAATGGCCAACAATATCGCAGCAAGTATCACCCCTAAAATTCCAAAATTTATATATCCTTCTGAAACCAAAGGGTTGGATAAATTGCTATAATTGAACTCATATTGATCTATTAAATAATTTCCTACTAATTCTCCCGTAGAAATAGGTTTTGCCTCCCATATTCCTCTCGGAACAAAAAACAAAAATGCACTAAGAGCTTGATAACCCATAGATAGACCATAGGACTGAACATACTCTAGTGTTGCCATAATGTTTGCAAAGGCATCATAGTTTAAGGAATTAAAAGCGCTTATAAAACCGCCACCCTTGTTTGCGTCTGTAAATAAAATTGATGGTTTTTTAAGTAATTCTACCAGCGTAGCATCTGTATGTGTAATAGCCGCTACTAGAGGAAATGCAATAATCATAATAAGAAATAAAAAACCTAACATCCTAAAGTTACTTTTAAGCAGCTTAGGGAAGGCAATTATAATCAAACAGATATAAACAGGTCCAAGTGCATTTCTTTTTTCGGTAAGAGGGTTTTTAAACCATAATAGTAACACGAGAAGGCATGCAAGGCAGGCAAGTATGGTAAAAAAATTAATAGGTTTTCTCGGTTTTTGTCTCAGGTATTGTGCACATAATACAATGCCCGCAAAAGGAACAACAAATAGCACTTTTTTCCAAATAAGTATAGCCACTACAGAAAAACTAGATTCTTGCCAACTTGGTCGTGTAAACTCGTATTGAACAAACCCAAAACTAGCTATAAAAATCCCTAAAGACACCACCAATAATACAACAATCGTTAATGGCAAAACCTTATATGTGCTTTGAGATACCCTTAAATCCTGTCTCTTAGGAAGGAAGTATTTAAAAAATAAATATGCCCCAAAAAAAGTAAGGTTGAATAAGATAATTAGATAATTAGTCTTGATCGCGAGTTGCCGGCGGTAAGGAAAATTGGTTGGAAACTCCGGGGCCGGAGTGTACTCTATTATACTTAATTGAGTGATTGGGGCAACTATAAAAAACAGAAAACTAAAAACAATATAGGCTGATATAAACGGGCTGTATCTTTTGTCAAGATACAAATGGTAAACTATTATTAGAAAAAGTGTAGCCGCACTTCCTAGGAAACTGGGCACAAGAGCATTGTCTATCTTTAAAAAGATAAATAACCCTGCTGTTAGAAGTACAAAAAATAAAAATAATAAATGCTTCATTTTTTAATACCTACCAGTTCTGATTTTTTTCATAACCTAATTGCATTAAGAGGTCTTCGGTGTATTCCTTAAAAGCCTTTTTTTCTTCGGTGTCAAAATAATTTTTCCAATCTCCCTGAATCCCTTTTCTCAGAAAACTCTTACTGTTTTCTTCTCCTTTTTTTCTCTTTGTCTGATTCTCAAAAGAATACTTTTCAACAATAGATAGCAGTCTCGTTTCATCCATATTTTGAACACCCAAGAATTCTTGCATAAGCTTTTTTAAGGTAGTCGCTGTATCTTCTAATAAATCTTCATAACGCACCATATAGATATTAGAATTGGTCTTCATTTCCTCTAACCAAGCTGTATTAAATTCATTCCAGTTTCCTGGAAAAACATATCTAGTTTTTTTAGAAGGTACGTGGGTATAAGAGTATTTCATATACTCAAGAATATTCTCCTTGACATTTTCAAAATTAGTAAAGCCCACAGCTTCCCTGTGATAACTGACGTTATGCGACTCCTTTTTGTTCTTATCATTCCATATTAATTGATGATGATAATAAGAAATAAGCACGTCACGTCCATCCCTTACTAGGTAGATAATCTTATTTTTATCGCTTATGTGTTTGGGTAAATAATGACCATGAAACAGGGCTTTTTTAAGAACCGGAAAACGATTTCTAGGAAATGGGATTTTCAAGCTCTCAGACACTAACTGCCCTAGCCATGTGCCTCCAGATTTTGGATATTCCACGAGTACAACAGACTTATTGCTAGGTGTTAATGCATTTAACAGCAATAGTCGTAAAGCTTGATCGATTTTATTCTTTAAAATTTGTATCACATTAATACGTGTCAAATGGCAATTAGCCCAAAGGCTTTATCCATGTTTTAATATTTAGAAAATTTAATAAAGAGTGTGTTTGCAAAGTAAAATTAGGTCTCGTCTTTTTAAACAAAGCATTTACAAAATATCCTGATATTGAATATGATATTAGTGTCGCATATGCGGCACCTAACAAGCCTAATCTCTCAATAAATATTAGGTTAAGAATAACATTAATAATGGCTCCAATAATCAGTCGTATGCTTGAAAATTTCTCGAGATTTTCATTCAAATAAAACCCCCAAGATCCGTTACTTAAAAAAACAAAAATTACAGACCAAATGTATATTGTCATTATACCGCTGCTTTCTGCATATTCTACACCAAACAAAAATGTAATAATCCAATCTGCAAACAAGGTATATCCAATGCAAGCAATAACTGCAATTTTCACCAATACATTGTACAAATGTTGCAGCTGATTTAAAAAAAGTTCTTGACTCTTTTTCTTTAGCTTAACCAAAGATGGAAATATAGATTGCGTGATAACTACAGTTACAAACAGCCATATACTGCATGCTTTTACCGCTGCGCTATACAATCCCGCCGCTCTATTATCTATTATATCTTTAATCATAACTTGGTCAATCTTCATGTAAATGGCAGTAGCAATGGTGCCTACAATTAAGAACCAGCTTCTTGATAAAAGACTCTTTGCAATTGTCCAATCAAATTTCCATTTCTGTATAGAAAGTCCTTCTCTCCTATAAAAATATACATATCCTAGGGCACAAATAGCTGTTTCTAAGCAATACACCCAAGCAAAATAAATGATCTCTGCTCCCTTGAGAATAAGTGCCATTTTCACACAAGCGCTTATAATGACCATCGTCATGTTAACCCAAGTGATATATTTACTTTCTACTTTACTTTGAAAATAGAAGTCTATGCCATTAAAACTTTGAAAAAGAACAGATAAGGTGATGATCCAAATTAAGTTATCCACTTGTCCTGAAGCTTCCAATATCGTGAGAACCAAAAACACTAACAGACTCATCAGAACAAATCCCATAGCTCGAAGGCCTAATGTTGTCCCCAATATAACATCTCTTGAAGCGCCCTTATTTACTAAATCTTTTACAACAATCTGATCTAAACCTAATGTTGCTATAGCAGTAAATAAAAAAACAAAAGAATAGGCATAATTAAGAAGTCCAAAATCCTCTGGCCCCAAATACCTCGCAATCCATAATCCCACTAAAAAGGCTTCTAAAGCCCGCAATCCTTTTTCAGAAAATAGCCAGATCGCATTATTCGCGTATTTCAAAGAATCTTCCTTGCCTCCAAGCTTCCTTAATAACGAATGAATAATGGACATAACGGTCTTTTTATAAACTTTTATTAGTCTTTATGTACCAATCATACATTTTTGCTATTCCGTCGCTTAAAGCTGTGCTATGTGACCAGCCTAAGTCATGAAGTTTACTCACATCTGTCACTTTCTTCAAGGTGCCGTCAGGTTTATCTGTATTAAATACAAGGTCTCCCCTAAATCCAATGCTCTTTTTAATTAAAAGTGCGAGCTCTTTAATAGATATATCTTCACCTGTTCCAATATTTATGTGCGTATTTCGCACTTCTTTAAGGCCGTTTGCAACATCCTCAAAATCGCTATTAATCATAATAAAAACGCACGCATCTGCTAGATCTTCACTCCACAAAAACTCCCTTCTTGGCTTGCCTGATCCCCAAATTTCCACTTCTTGATTTGTAACTCCATGGGTTTTTAAAATTTCTTTTGCTTTCGCGAAAGCGTTAACCCCAAGATCCCTCATTACCTCATCCTCTTTTCCTTCAGATAATAATTTTGCCAAATGCATCTTTCTAATAAGAGCCGGCAAAACATGTGATTTTTCTAAATCAAAATTGTCGTTATATCCATATAAATTGGTTGGCATTACTGCAATGAAATTTGTTCCGTATTGAAGGTTATAGCTTTCACATAGCTTAATGCCTGCTATTTTTGCAATGGCATACGGCTCATTTGTATACTCTAGAGGCCCTGTTAGAAGACAATCTTCAGACATAGGTTGCGGTGCTTCTTTTGGGTAAATACAGGTGCTTCCAAGAAAGAGTAATTTCTTAACTCCGCTTAAATAACTCTGATGAATCACATTGTTTTGAATCATCAGGTTAGTGTAAATAAAATCTGCTCTATAGATATTATTGGCGAGAATACCTCCTACTTTTGCTGCCGCCAGAAAAACGTATTCCGGTTTTTCAGATTCAAAGAAGAGTTTCACTTTTACAGTGTTTGTTAGGTCTAGCTCCTTATGCGAGCGCGTGATAATATTGGTAAACCCTTTGTTTTTTAAGGTTTTTACAATAGCACTGCCCACTAAGCCGTTATGCCCGGCAATATATACTCTAGCGTCTTTCTTCATGGCTATATCCTACTCAAAGTAGTTAGGCGTTGTATAGCCTCCTTCTTTTAGGTAATTCTGTTTTTGCATCAGTTTTATATCACTTTCCATCATGTCTTTAACAAGATCTTCAAGCTTAAATTCGGGTTTCCACCCTAGTTTTTTAAAAGCTTTTCCAGCATCCCCTATGAGTAAATCTACTTCTGTAGGTCTAAAGTATTTTTTATCTACCGCAACCACTTCTTGTCCTACTGCTACTGGAAAATCAGGGTTTGTTGACTCCTTAACTACACCTCTCTCTTGATCTCCTTCTCCCATAAACTCAAGTGTAACGCCTATATGAGAAAATGCCATTTTTACAAAATCACGTACAGAAGTAGTTTTTCCTGTAGCGATAACCCAATCTTCAGCCTCCTCTGCCTGAAGGATAAGCC
The DNA here is from genome assembly GCA_964641325.1 of uncultured Flavobacteriaceae bacterium. Taxonomy (GTDB): domain Bacteria; phylum Bacteroidota; class Bacteroidia; order Flavobacteriales; family Flavobacteriaceae; genus Dokdonia. Next base: position 7,719 of record CAZXMY010000003.1, read on the forward strand.
ACATCATTTTTACAAAATCTTTTGCGTGACCCCAATCTCTCTTTGCATCTAGATTACCTAGATATATCTTTTCTTGAAGTCCTAAACCTATGCGCGCAGCTGCTCGGGTAATTTTTCTCGTCACAAAAGTTTCTCCGCGTACGGGTGATTCGTGATTAAAAAGGATACCGTTACAGGCAAACATAGTATAGGCTTCTCTATGATTTACCGTTGCCCAATACGCATATAATTTTGCAACAGCATAAGGACTTCTAGGATAAAATGGTGTTGTTTCGGATTGTGGCACTTCCTGTACTTTACCATACAATTCTGAAGTAGAGGCTTGATAGATCTTTGTCTTATTTTCTAATCCCAAAGTACGAACAGCCTCTAGGATACGCAGGGCGCCTAGACCATCCACATTCGCAGTATATTCTGGCATCTCAAAAGAAACCTGAACATGACTCATTGCCCCTAAGTTATAAATTTCATCAGGCTGCGACTCCTGTATTATCCTAAGAATATTAGTGCTATCTGTAAGATCTCCATAGTGTAAAAAGAAGTTCTGATTATCTATATGAGGGTCCTGATATAAATGATCTATCCTATCTGTATTAAAAAGAGAAGATCTTCTTTTGATACCATGTACTATATATCCCTTTTTTAGTAAGAACTCACTTAAATAAGCACCATCCTGACCTGTAACTCCTGTAATTAAAGCCACTCTTTTCATAATTATTGGTTATAATAAGGAGTTAGTCTAATAAGTTTTCTTGAACCAATTGTTTTCTAAGCGCTTTGTAGGTAAAACGTGTTCCAGCCAATAACATAAATAGAAAAACGAATAATACTGGATAATAAATGTGTTTTTTATCTTTTAATCCAATGTCTTCTACTATCTGTATATCGCTTAAAGCAACAAGCGCTTCTGTAGAGGTAATTTGATCATTCTTTAATTCTTCTGTTTCCAGAATAAGCTGGTTTTTTATATCTAGTATTCCGTTTACATTAATGTTGTTTTGGTTGTTATAATAAGCAAGATTCTCTGCATTTTTTGAAACCGTATTTATGCTACTAGAATAGGAGCTAACAAGCTCATTAATTTGGTCTATTGTTTTGTCATTAGCATTTATCCTATCCTGTTGATTTTTTATATATCCATTTTTAATATCCAATATCACAGGTTGATTATTCACATAATCCAGCACATTATTTATATAATTTGAATCTTGACCCAATAAGTTAACTTCAAGCTTATGATAAGCATAATTGGAGTAAAACCTGTCCGATGCAAATAGCTCAACATCATCTTCTACAGATAATTCCTTTAGAATCGAACTCAAACTTCTGGTATCAATTTTTGATACTCCTTGTAAAAGTGACGTAACGTCTATAATAGGGGTTATCTGGGCGTTCAAAACCTGATCATCTCCGCTTCTTAATTTGTTTGTTTTAATAAATTGGGAATCTCTATCAGAAATTTTGGATGCTAATTGTTCTATAGCGTTATAAACATAGGGCTGACTGTCATAATTAGTCTTCACAATCACTGTGGCTTTGTAAGGCACAGGTGAGGTAGTGAATTTACCTAATACAATCCCGATTACAATTAAAGCAAGAACAATCCACCAGAATTTAATAAGGAAATCTAGTGCCTTAAAGGCAAGAGCTAAAATGCTATACGTCCATCTTTTTATAAGCGAAAAAAGATCCGATAAATCTAGTTCATCAATAGCGTTTTCTGAGGTAGAACTACTCATATATGATTGGTTATTATGGTTGTTGTTTTCCTAGAGTTTAAATATATGATATAATATCTTCTCTGTAATCAAATAAGTGGGTTTTACACCTGTTGCTCCTAGTCCTCCAGAGGCAAGAGTGCTACCTGTTTCTAAAGGGTTGTCCGAAGCATAATAGGCATAAAGCACCTCTACATCCTCTTGAATGTTCCCTCTTAATTTTGAGGCGGCTTGAATTGCCTTCTGGTAATGTGCTCCTTCCATCTCCAGACCTATTACATTCCAGGTGCTGTCATGAAAAAACTTCAAAATATCTCTATTTTGAAGAGAGGTTCCTAAAACAGTAACCATAGCTCCTTCATATACATCCACTTCTTGGCCTTCTAAATTTTCTTTCCTTAGGCTATTTTTAAAAGGATAATTATCTGCTGTACCTTCAAATAAATGGGCTGATGGTATCATAATATCTCCTTTTCCACCTTCTAAAATACCGGCCTTACCCATTATAGAAATGGAATCTACATCTAGATAAATGGTTTCTCCATTTTCCTCATAGGGTTTGAGCAGCTCTTCCATTGTTTCATAGGCTTGCTCCCCAAAGGCATAGTCCATTACAATAAGGACGGGGCGCTTTTCCAGAGGCACAGAAATATCACAAAACTCATTTTGATCTACCTTAAGCTGACACGTATCAAATATCTGAACATTAATATTTGTACCGCTTTGATCGGGTATAAATATCATTCCGTTTTCTAACGCAACTTTTTCAATTTTAGTGCGCATATTAGAATTCTCGCTATTACTAAGCATTTCATACACCTCTAACTTAGTTTTTTTACTAAGTTCTTTTTTTAATGCTAATGGTGTAAAAAGTGTATTCATTACACTGTGCATGTTTGCACTAATAATATGTATGGGCCTATTAAGGAGATTATTATCTTTAAGTGTGCGCTTTACGTCTTTTGCCCATACTTCGCCATGAAGATGATGCCCTAAACGTTCTCTCAAAACAGGACTAAAAGTAACTGTTCTCTTAATCTGTTCTATATCTTCGGCTATTGCAAGTTTACCTAACCCATAAATGATTTCTAGAAAGCGTCTTGAGTTAGCTTTAGTATTAAAAAGTGGGGCTATTTCATTTACTTCTTCAAAGGTGCGTCCCAAAATATTTGCAGTATGCGTAATCGCAATTTCTCGTTCTTTCTGATTAAGTTCATCTTGAGAACGAACGGCTTTTTCTAGCTTTTGCCAATCTCGTGTTAGATCACCTCTTTCATTAATCAAGACACTCTTCATAATCTTGTGAGACTCAATAAATAAAAATGTAAGATGAGTAAGAATATCATAAATCTCAGAGCGACCTCGAGTCACCTCTATATTCATCTGCTCTTCGTCTATACGATAGCAATTTCTTCTTCTCTTGCGAGGAATGATGGGTTCAAACAAGCTATTCTTATAGCCTTCGTCACTGGTAAGGTTAATAAATCTGCACTCTTCTATCCCTTGTGGCAATCTGTCAATTACATATAGCAACCCGTTAAGTTCTACCTTCTCCTCCGCAATAGTACCATATATTTCTGGACGTAAAATAAGGAGTGCTTCCCTAAGAGTCTCGCCAGAAACACCCATAGGCTTGTAAAATCCTCGATAAAATAGATGGCGCATCGTTATATAGAGGCGCTCAATCGCGGCACTACTTTCTTGAGATCTGGTGCGGCTTTTTGGTTTGATAGTGCTCATATAAAGCTCAAAGATACTTATTTATAAGAGTAAAGCATCTGCGATCTTTCGATCATTAGAAAGTCTAGGTATTTTGTTTTGTCCTCCTAATTTTCCTATGGATTTCATATAGCTATTAAACCCTTCTGGAGGCACAATTGTGATTTTTAGGGGTTGCAAAACTTTACCTTCTACAAGGTCAAAATAATAACTGTTTTGAGACTGCAAGGATTCGTCTAACGCTTTCGCGAAAGCGTGCATCCTCTCTTCATTTTCTGGCGCTTTTTCAAACTCAATAAACCATTCATGATATGGCAAACCTTCTGGAGGATTAATTTGCGGCGCTACTGTAAACTCGTTAATAGCAAGTTGGGTTTTATTTATGGCATCCTTTATAGCCTGCTCTACTTCCTTTCCAATCACATGTTCTCCGAAAGCCGAAATAAAGTGCTTAATACGACCCGAGACAACCACCCGATATGGAGACGTACTCGTAAACTGTATAGTATCTCCAATGTTATACGCCCATAATCCAGCCGTAGTAGATATTATCATTACATAATTAACGCCTATCTCAACATCCTTAAGAGTTATTCTCTTTGGGTTTTCTGTAAAAAATTCATCTGCCTTTACAAACTCATAAAAAATACCATTGTCTAACTGCAATAACATTCCTTTTTCTCCCTGTTTATCTTGAAAAGCAAAAAAGCCTTCACTAGCAGGATACAACTCTATGCTGTCTATTTTGCGCTCTATAAGTTTTTCAAACTTAGCGCGATAAGGCTCGTAGTTAACGCCTCCATAAATAAAAAGATCGAAATTTTTAAACAATTCGCCAACGGGATGTCCCGTTTTTGCAACTAGTTTTTCAAAATACATTTGTACCCAAGAAGGAATGCCACTTATCACAGTCATATCTTGATTAAGCGTTTCTTCTACAATAGCATCTACTTTTGTTTCCCAATCGTCTATACAGTTTGTTTCCCAACTTGGCAGTCTGTTTTTCTGAAGATAATTAGGTACATAATGTGCCACAATCCCAGAGAGTCTGCCTACTTTCACTCCATTTTTTTCATCTACCTCTGGACTGCCCTGCAAGAAAATCATCTTACCATCAACAAATTGAGTCTTCCCTGTCTCAGCGATATAACAGAGTATGGCATTGCGCGCTGTGTCTGGATGTGTACGCATACTGTCTTTTGTAAGCGGAATATATTTTGCTCCTGAAGTTGTACCCGAAGTCTTTGCAAAGTATAGCGGTTTTCCTGGCCATAAAACATCTGCCTCCCCATCTACTACACGATCTACATAGGGCTTGAGCTGTTCGTAATCTCGTATGGGAACCTGCTGTATAAAATCTTTATGGGTATTTATAGTGCTGAAATTATGGTCGTTACCAAAATCAGTATACTGCGCAGCATCAATAAGTTTTTGAAAAACTTTTTCTTGTGTTGCAATTGGATTTTTCGCCCAAATATTTATTTTACGTTGTATACGTTTTGCAAAAATTTTGGCGGCAAAGGATTTGAGTGACATTAGTTAAAATCTATAAAATCAACGGGGTTAATAGGGTAACCTTTACCCCATAGTTCAAAATGAAGATGAGGACCTGTAGTTAGGTCTCCAGTATTTCCTACAGTTGCTATTACCTCTCCTGCGGTTACGAGTGCGCCTTGTGTTTTTGACAAAGAGGCATTGTGTTTATAAACTGTAATGAGATCGTTCTCATGTCTTAATATGATGACATGACCCGTATCTGCCGTCCATTCCGCAAAGATTACAGTGCCATCTGCAGCCGCGAGAACAGGCGCATCTTTTTCTGCAACGATGTCTACGGCATAATGCTTTTCTGGCACGCTATAGCCTTGTGATATGTTTCCCTTAAGAGGGGTAAAAAGTGTAATCTCGCCTGCCGCGCTGGCGCTCTGAAAAAGATTGTATTTATCCTCTTGAGCAACTGTCTCTCTGAGTAAAGAATCTTCTTTTGAAGGGGTAACTTGCATCTCATCAGAGCTAAAAACAGCTTCTTTTATCGAATCTCTGTCAAATTCTACATCTTCTAATTCTCCGGTTAACACACTACGTATAGATTTATAGTACTGATTATTAACGCGTATCACGTTCTGTAAAGAATCTGTTTTTGCCAGTAAAAAAGTGGCTTCCTTTTTTAAAGCCGTACTGGAATATCCAGGTATGTATTCCCGTAAAGGTGTAAAAGCAATAAGCAGCGTCGTAAGTCCTATGAGTACAATACTGGCAATACCCGATAATATAAACACATTAAGGCGTGTAAGCTTAAAGGAAAGGCGTTCTTCAAAAGAATCTTCATTAAGTATAACTAGCCTATACTTATGAAGCAGTTTTTTTGTTAGTGCTTTTGTCTTGCTCGTATCTGTACTCATACCTTGCAAATATACTATCTACCTTTATTCATTTCTTGTAAGAATGCTAAAATTACAGGATTTCATACCTCGATTGGTATTTCTTACTATCTTTGTTATTCTAAATCGAAGATTATGGTATTTTTAGGAATGATCGGGCCTTGGCAAATTGGGCTTATTGTTTTGGTGGTATTGCTCCTTTTTGGAGGTAAGAAAATACCAGAAATGATGCGTGGATTAGGTGGCGGTATCAAGGAGTTTAAAAAAGCTTCTAAAGATGAAGATGATCCGCAAATAAAAGAAGAAAACTAGAACAAATCGTTCTATTAAATAAAAAGCCACGCTATAAATGCGTGGCTTTTTTAATTCTCCTTTGCGAGCCTTTACTCTAATTGTGCCGATCGCAATATGGCTTCTAGTTCTAGCATATTATTACGTTGTTCTTGAGAGGGAGAATAAATAAAACCCTCTAATACGAGATAGCGGTCATTTGGCTCATCTTTTATAGCGTAATTTAAAAACGGTCCTGCGCGAAAACGCCCTTGAATATCCCAAGTGCCTTTGGTCTCCCAGGCAAAACGTCCATCTATTTCTGTTTTTGCTAAAAATGGCGAGAAAGCTCTTTCCGTCTGGAAGCGTCCATCTCCTACCGGAATGTTTTTCCCAGCTATGGAGTCTCTCATACGTACAATTCTCGCAATGGTAAAGGTATCTCTGTCTAACGTTTTAAGTGGAACCTCGTACACCGTAATATTCATATTCCCGTTGCGTTTTAATTCTTTACGCATCCAGAAAAAATCTTTGCCTTGAATCTCATATTTATAGGCTGTTGGGAATTTTAAGCTAAGCCCAAATGTACTTTTAAGGGAGTCCGTCTTTTTAAGTGAAAGTCGTATTCTTCGCTGATTCTCCTTTAATTCCTCTGCTTTAAAAGCATCCAATATGTCTTGTCTGTTTTGAATTATCGCCTGGGCCATTTCCAGCTCACTATTCCCGGCAATAACGACTCCCGTTTGAGGAGTTGCGTATTTATCTTTTATAATATTAACTCCTTTTGCTCCTTTTTCTAATTGCACGAAGATTCTGCTCTGTTTTTGAAATCCTTTAAACGCTTCTTCCTCAATCTGATCAATTACAAAAGATGGTTCTTCTCTGGGTAATCCATAAACGGGAGCTGCAAGCACCTTGCGCAAAGCATCTCCTACGAGACCTTGCCACTGGTCATTATCTATCACAACTTTAACCGTATTTATGATTCCCTGAGATCCAGAAAGCGCCTTTTTTTTAGGTGTATCATCGCAAGAGGTCAATAGACCTATACACAATATGATGGTGAGTATTTTTTTCATTTTTGCGCGTGTTTATTGTTATTTTCCAACAACCAGTTTCATTCCTGGTTTGAGCTTGTTCCCTCTAATATCGTTCCAAAGTCTAATATTCTCCACAGTAACTCCAGGAAACTTTTGTGCGATTCCCCATAAAGAGTCGCCTTCTTGTACAATATAGGTTTTGCTTCCCGGCGCGATTGTCTTTTTCTCTGAGCTTGCAGCTTGCTCGCTTACTGGTTTTCTTGGATAAATCGTAAGTCGTTGTCCTATTTTAAGGTTATTAGACCTCATATTATTCCATCGCTTTATCTGACTCACTTTTACGCCATATCGGTTGGCAATCTTGCCAAGATAATCTCCACTTTTAACTCTATAGCGCACTTGGGCGTCAGATTTTGTAAAGGCAGGTAAAGGTTTTTCTCTTTTGTCTAACTCTGCTTTCGCGAAAGCGTAAATAGCGTCTTCATTCTGCACAAATTTTCCAACACTTTCTAAAGGTAATCTGAGATAATATTCCTTGCCCTCTACATCTGGAATAATATCCAGTTTATAGGCAGGATTCAAAAACTGAAGTGTCTCCATAGACTCTCCAGTAAATCGAGAAACTTGTTCTAATGATATCGTATTTTTAACTCTTATTGTATCTGAAGCAAAATAGGGAACCGGTGGTTTTTGAGGTTGATAACCGTGCTCTTCGGCATATTCAAAAAGATACATTGTAGCCAAAAAAGCAGGAACATATCCGGCGGTTTCTCGTGGTAAATTCTGTCGAATATTCCAATAGTTTGTATAACCTCCGCTACGTCTTATAGCCTTAGAAACATTGCCGGGACCAGAGTTGTAAGAAGCAAGGGCAAGATCCCAATCTCCAAACAAATCATACAACTTAGCCAAATACTCGCAGGCAGCTTCTGTTGCTAATATGGGATCCATTCGCTCATCTACATAGGAGTTTACATCTAGACCGTACATTTTACCTGTAGTAAACATAAACTGCCACAATCCTGTCGCACCTACGCGAGATTTTGCTCTAGGTCTAAGTGCAGATTCTACTATGGCAAGATATTTTATCTCCAGCGGAATGTTATGCTTATCCAAGTTTTGTTCAAATAAGGGAAAATAAAACTCGCTAATACCCATAAGCTTTTCCATTGTAGGTTTATGCCTTTTTAAATATCCTGCAATCACACTCTCTAAAGATGGGTTGTAGGCAATATTAAAAGGAGTTTTTGCATCCAGTTTAGCGAGCCTCTTTTTAAGCGTATCTGTAGGCAAGGCGGCAAAAACTTCTTCATTGTAATTTGCATAATTCACCATAGAGAGAATGGAGTCATACAGATCCATTCTCGCTAATTCTCTACGCCAGGCCTTGTCCAATTTTTGTGCTGTTGGATCATCATCCAGCGCAAGTCCTAAAGAATCTTTAATCGTAGTTTGTAAAGTGATAGGTGGCACGTCTCTGTCAAAAATCTGTGTAGATACCGAATCTATTACTCCTATTGTGTCAACTTGTATGACGGGTTTTTCTATACGTTTTTCTTTGTAAATACTATAAGGTATAGTATCCTGAGCTAGCACAATACTGCTAATCCAAAAAGACAAGGCAAAAAGAAAGAGGTTTTTTAAAGGCATACACTATACAACGAATCCTGCTAGGATATCTTATCCTCAAGACATGGTTTCAAATATAAAGGTTTTATACAACAAGAAATACTTATCCTATTACACAATCGCAGCAATACCTGGTAAGGTTTTTCCTTCTAACATCTCTAACATGGCGCCACCGCCTGTAGAGACATAACTTACTTTAGGCGCAAATCCAAACTGTTTTACCGCTGCTACACTATCGCCGCCGCCCACAAGGGAGAAAGCGCCATTTTCAGTAGCTTCGGCAATACTATTTCCTAATGCAATGGTTCCGTTTGCAAAGGTTTCCATTTCAAAAACACCTAGAGGTCCGTTCCAAAGAATGGTTTTGCAACGCTGTACTACCGTATTAAAATTTTGGCGAGATACGGGTCCAGCATCCAATCCTTGCCAACCTTCTGCTATAGCTGTAATATCACATATTTGAGTGTTGGCATCTGGCGCAAAGTTATCTGCTGCGATTACATCTACGGGTAAATGTATTTGCACATTTTTTTCTTTGGCCTGTTTGAGAATATCAAGAGCAAGTTGCATTTTATCATCTTCACAGATGGAATTTCCTATGTTTCCGCCCAGTGCCTTAATAAAAGTAAACGCCATTCCTCCACCAATTATCATCTCATCTACCTTGTCTAAGATGTTTTCTATTACTGTGATTTTTGAGGATACTTTTGAGCCCCCTAAAATGGCTAAAACAGGTTTCTCACTATTGTTGAGTACACGATCAAGACTTTCTATCTCCTTAGCAAGAAGCTGTCCAAAACATCTAGCCTCCGGAAAAAATTGCGCTATGACAGTTGTGCTCGCGTGCGCTCTGTGAGCCGTACCAAAAGCATCATTTATATAAATGTCTCCTAGTTGAGATAACGCTTTCGCGAAAGCTTCATCTCCTTTCTTCTCTTCGTCATGATATCTTAAGTTCTCCAATAAAAGTATTTGCCCCATCTCCAGTGCCTGGGCAGCGGCTTGAGCTTCATCACCCACACAATTTGATACAAATATGACCTCTACACCTATAATCTCTGAGACTGTTGCACAAATATGTTGTAACGAAAATTCCTCTTCTTGACTTTTAGGACGTCCTAAGTGTGACATTAATATGGCAGCTCCTCCGTCTTCTAACACTTTAAGAATCGTAGGTTTTGCGGCTTCTATGCGTGTAGTGTCTGTCACCTCAAAATTCTCATCCAAAGGCACGTTAAAATCTACTCGTATTAATGCTTTTTTATTCTCAAAATTAAAGTGATTAAGAGTGGTCATAATCGCGGGTTTTACTGGCAAATATAGCAGATACCCTATTTATAAACGTAACATTTCTATTATATTTGGTCTCTATGTTTTTCTCAAACGTTATCGGTCAAGATTTTATAAAAAAGCACCTTACTCAAAGTGCAGATCAAGGTCGCATCCCGCACGCGCAATTGTTTGTGGGCAAGGCGGGTTCTGGTATTTTACCTATGGCTATTGCCTATGCTCAATACATTATTTGTGGCAATATAGGTGGAGAAAACAATGGAGAAAATGGAAGCTGTAATCTTAAGTTTGAGCAACTCGGTCATCCTGACTTACATTTTGCCTATCCTGTGGCAAAAGCATCTGATGCTCAAAAAAAACCCGTCTCTGCGCATTTTGCACGAGAGTGGCGAAGTTTTGTTGCTGACAATAGCTATGGATCACTCTTTGAGTGGCATAAACACATTGGGGTAGAAAAAAAGCAAAGTAATATAAGCGTGCACGAAGCGGCAGATATTAATAAAGCCCTTGCTTTAAAAGCATATGAAGGTGGCTATAAGGTGATGATTATTTGGATGGCTGAGAAAATGAATCGCGAAGCATCCAATAAGCTCTTAAAACTCATTGAAGAGCCTCCTAGTAAGACAGTTTTCCTATTACTTAGCGAAAATGAAGATTTAATCATAGATACTATAAAATCACGATGTCAGGTACTATCATTTCCCGGATTGAGTTCCGATCAGATAGCCATTGCGCTTTGTCAAAAATTGAACTGTACTGAGGCAGAGGCGCATAAAATTGCGCATCAATCTGATGGAGATTTTAACAAAGCCCAACAGCTTTTACAAAGTGATAATGATGAATTGCTTTTTGAAGAGTGGTTTGTGACTTGGGTGCGCAGTGCATTTATGGCAAAAAAGAAAAAAGAATCTATTCTGGACCTTTTAAAATGGAGTGAAACCATTGCCAAAAGCGGACGAGAAACACAGAAGAATTTCTTGCAATACAGCATGCAATTTTTTAGACAAGCGATGCTGGAAAACTATGCGATTTCTGATCTGGTTTTTATGGAAGCCAAAACGGATTTTGACCTTAAAAAATTTGCCCCCTATATTCACGGAAATAACATTTATCCCATTATAACAGAGCTAGAAAATGCACAGTATCACATAGAACGTAACGGAAATGCCAAAATAATCCTCTCTGATTTATCCATCAAAATAACTCGATTATTACATCGCAAATAACTTGATTATTAATAAGTTGTAGTGTTTTTAGTTGTGTCTAAATAAATATATTTTCCAAGCTAAAAAATATTAAGCCTTTATCTAGTTAGCTTTAAGAAAAACAAAAACAGGCCGCTAGCAAGCGACCCGTTATATCCTATATTTTGATCCAAGAATTACTCCTGCGATGCTTTATAATCTGCATTTAATTCTTCAAGAATAGTGTTTGTTAAATCTAACTCTTCCTTCCCATAAAGTACGCTTCCGGCATCATTACTTCCATAAATATAACCGTATCCATTGGCGCTTCCGTAGGACTTTACTTTGTCTTTAACCTTTTTAATAAGGCTATCTATCGCCGCTTGGCTCGCTACTTGAAGTTTACCGAGTCTTTCTTGTTGCTCCTGTTGCAATAATTGCGCCTCTGCCGTAAGTTCATTGTATTTTTCTTCCTGCTTTTTGCGACTCATAGTGGGACCATTCTTTCTAAAAAGATCTTCCTTAATTTGGTAGGCCTTTATTCTCATTTCTAGATCCGCCTGAATAGCATCGCCTTCTTTTGTAAAACGATCTTTAGCTTCTTTGAGTTCATTGTAATCTGTAAGTAGCTTCTCGGTATCTACATAGCCAGTTTTTTCTGTTTGGCAACCTATACACAGTACGAGTAGAGCAAAAAGTAATCCTATTTTTTTCATAATGTTAGATTTTGGGCAAATGTAATAAGAAACCTTTCGCTCTAAAAAAAATATACATTTCAATGCTATAAGAAATCTTTATTGTAAAAAAATAATCAATTCATTTATCTTATATTAATGAGGCTCATATAAACGATTTAGAGCGCGAATTACAATTTCTGTGGCAAATCATCGGTGTTCTCTAAAAGCTGGCTTAAAACCGCTTCTATTTCAACAATTGAAGAACAAATAGTCATTTTCGGGCTTTTGTTAACCATAAATTAATTAACTCTATAGTTTTTTGCCCCATTCACAAACTCAAACAAAATATTATGAAACTTGTAGTAGTACTAGTACTATTAGAAATTCTATTCCTTCTTGCCTGTAGTACAGATAATGATGTAAGAAGTAACATTTTGGAGGTATCAAGGAGGAATGGGAAATGGTTCTTATGACATTGAACTTACAACAACATCTTTAGGAATGACAATTATAGGAGTAGTTCCACTTGAAGACATTTTGACCTCTGGCGCCTATAGCACCGATGACAACACTATAACTTTTGTAGGTGTCTTGTTCTCAATTTCAGGAGGTTTTCCCGATGGGGATCAAACGGTCAGTACAGCTACGATAACTGAACTTTCTGATACTGCTTTAATTTTGGCACAAGAATATACAGAAGAACAAATCGCGAATGGTGCTACAACTTCATTTACTATTAACTCTGAGATTGTTTTTACTAGAATCTAGACTTTTTGTAAACATAAAAAATAGTACCGTCTCAAAAATAACATTAGCACTTACATACAGCCTTGAGTCTATTGAAAAAGTTTTGTGCTAATTGATTTTAAAACTTCGACAAGCTCAGTTTGACAAAACTGTTCGCTTTATAGACAGTGCTATTTTATTTTCCTTTGTGTTTTAAGACGTAAATTAAAGAAGAATAATTTCCTGTTTTTCTTGCTGCTTTGTTAGACTGCCACGCCTTTAGAAAAGCCTTCCCGAAATTCATTTTACCAGTTTTGTATTTCTCAGATAAGAGCGAAACATAATACGCATCAAAAGTCATAGGGTGCACTTTCACCACGTCTAAATCATGTTCCCCAAATAGACCTCTAATTGCTTTTTGAGAAAAATGATATAGATGTCTAGGCACATCATACGCGGCCCAATATTCCTTATAATAGCTAGCATCTAGAGATTCAAAATTGGGGACAGCCACAAATAAAAAGCCTCCCTCTTTTAAATGTTTTTTAAGCCACGTAATCTGCTGATCTAAATCATATACGTGCTCCAGTACGTGCCACATGGTAATCCCGTCAAAAACATCAGAAACCTCATCTAGGGTAGCTGTCATTTCTACTCCTTTAAGTGCTGCAAGATTTCGAGCCTGCTCATTGGGTTCGATTGCCTGGGTAGTCCATCCTCGATTCATCATATATGCAGGGAAATCTCCAGTGCCCGTTCCAATATCTAGAATAGATCCTTTATTAGGTAAATAGGTTTTGAGTAGCTTTTGCTTTCGCGAAAGCGTAATCCCTTTTACTAATTGATAGCATTTTTCAAACAAACTGCGCTTCCCGTCAGTATGCGATATATAATCCTCACTCAGGTAATACGAAGGTAATTTTTCTGGAGTAGGCTTGGGAGAAGTATGATACATATGAAGTTTCTCATCGTATACCAAAGAGAAATTTTCTCCAGAAACAGAATGATCTTTTACGTTCATATACAAAATTGTTTCACGTGAAACATTGTCTATTATCTTCCCATATAAACTAACATGACACTTATGTCTGCAGGAGACACCCCGCTAATTCTCGAAGCTTGCGATATAGTCACAGGCCGTATATGCGATAGTTTTTCCTTCGCCTCATGAGATAACGATTTTAATTTATGGTAATCAAAATCTGCAGGAATTTTAATGTTTTCTAGACGTGTGAGTTTATCCGCATTAAGTTTTTCTTTTGCTATATAACCAGAATATTTAACCTTAATTTCTGCTTGCTCTAGTACATCTCTTTCCAGTTCGTTTTCCGAAATATAGTCAGCAACCTTTTCAAAATTAACAATGTCTGATAGATGAATTTGTGGTCTCGAAAAGACTTTAAACATCTTATCAGATTGTTTCATTTTTGCAGAACCTCTTTCCTCTAATATCGGATTCACTTCTTCTGGCGCTATGCTTGTCTTTTCAAAAAAGCGCACCAAATCATCAGACTGGGATTTCTTTTTTTCCATGGTACGAAGACGCTCATCTGACGCCAATCCCAGTTTATGAGAGGCTGGTGTTAGCCGCTCATCTGCATTATCCTGCCTAAGTAAAGTTCTGTATTCTGCCCTAGAGGTAAACATTCTATAAGGCTCTTCTGTTCCCTTTGTTATAAGATCATCTATAAGAACTCCTATATAAGCCTCATCTCTTCTGAGCATAAAAGGATCCTTTTCTGCTACTTTAAGGTGGGCATTCATACCTGCCATAAGCCCTTGTGAAGCGGCTTCTTCATATCCAGTAGTTCCATTAATTTGACCTGCAAAAAAGAGCCCCTGCACAAGCTTGGTCTCTAAAGTATGCGTTAATTGAGTGGGAGGAAAGTAATCATATTCTATAGCATATCCTGGTCTAAAAAATTTCACATTCTCAAAACCTACTACAGACCGCAGTGCTCTGAATTGTACATCCTCTGGTAGGGAAGTAGAAAATCCATTTACATAAATCTCACAGGTATTCCATCCTTCAGGCTCCACAAACAGCTGATGCCTAGCCTTATCTGCAAATCGATTAATTTTATCTTCAATTGATGGACAATATCTCGGGCCGATGGATTTAATTCTGCCATTAAACATAGGCGACCTATCAAAACCTTCCTTAAGCAATTCATGTACTTCTGGAGATGTGTATGTCATATGACAAGCGCGTTGCTCCGTAAGTGTCGTTGTCTCTTTCGAATAACTAAATTTTTCTGGAACCTCATCACCTGGTTGAATAATCATTTTCGAAAAATCCAACGATCTACCATCAACTCTCGGTGGAGTTCCGGTCTTCATTCTACCCGTATCAAAGCCCAATTCTACAAGTTGTTCAGTAATTCCAGTAGCAGCTCTTTCGCCGGCTCTTCCTCCACCAAACTGTTTTTCTCCTATATGAATTAATCCATTAAGAAAAGTGCCATTAGTGAGTACAACACTTCTTCCTTTTATTTCTATCCCTAAAGATGTTTTAACTCCTACAACCTTATCCTTTTCAATTATCAATCCATTTACCATTTCCTGATAAAAATCAAGATTCGGAGTTCCTTCTAAGCGCATTCTCCATTCTTCTGCAAATCGCATTCTGTCACTCTGCACTCGCGGGCTCCACATTGCAGGCCCTTTAGATTTGTTAAGCATTTTAAATTGAATGGCTGTTAAATCAGAAACAATACCACTATATCCACCCAACGCATCGATCTCACGCACTATTTGCCCTTTAGCTATTCCTCCCATAGCCGGATTACAGGACATTTGCGCGATGGTTTGAAGATTCATCGTTACAAGGAGTGTTTTGCTCCCCATATTAGCGGCCGCAGCGGCAGCCTCACATCCAGCATGACCAGCTCCTACTACAATTACATCATATATATCGCTAAATAAACTCATTGTTTCACGTGGAACATACTACAGATTAAAAATAGAGCGCAAATATACGCTGATATCCTTACTCAACAACCAACATAGCACTTATCTCATTGCTAAATACTTGTCTTCTAAGCTACGCATGTTCATTTTGTCTTTGGGCATCTTATCGCCGTGCCCACAGAAATGAAGAATCCCATGAATCATAACTCTATCCAATTCATCGTTTACATCTACTCCCAAATCCTTAGCATTATCAAGCACCCTTTCAGTAGAAATATATATCTCGCCCTCAATAACATCATTCGCAGAATAATCAAAACTAATAACGTCTGTTAGTG
>CAZXMY010000004.1:0-22712 GCA_964641325.1 uncultured Flavobacteriaceae bacterium
CCCGAAGCTGTTGGTGCAGCTTCCCAACTCAAATCAGTTCCTATCAATACATCTACAGCACCATCCAATGGGTCTGTAAGCGATACACAATCAGGCTCAAACAACTCAGTAGTAAATGATTCTTCTTCACAGCCCACAGCATTGCCTGTAGCATTGTATGGAATAACAGTCACAAATATCTCTGTGAATTCTGGCAAGTCAGCTGGTAAATCAAATGTCGTGACATTACCTACATCTTGATTATTCAAAATATCTGTTCCCCCAGTAGTCGTTCCTACATTTAAAATATAGCCTGAAGCTGTTGGCGCAGCCTCCCAACTTAAATCAGTTCCTATCAATACATCTATAACCCCATCCAATGGATCTGTAAGCGATACACAATCAGGCACAAATAACTGTGTGGTAAATGATTCTTCCGAGCAATCTGTTGTTGTCCCATCATCATTATAAGGAGCAATAGTCAAGAAAATTTCGGTGAATTCAGGTAAGTCAGCTGGTAAATCAAAAGTTGTGACATTGCCTACATCTTGATTATTCAGGATATCCGTACCACCAGTAGTCGTTCCTACAGTTAAGATATATCCCGTTGCCGTGGAAGAAGCCTCCCAACTCAAATCAGTTCCCACCAAAACATCTATAGCCCCGTCAATCGGATTTATCAAAGAAATACAGTCTGGTGTTAGTACAATCGTTTCTGTCGTAAAGGATTCTATTATACAGTCTATGGCATCACCTACATTATTATAAGGGGTAATAATCACATAATACGTATCATTTTCATTAAGATCATCTACAAAGTCGTATGTTGTTGTATTTAAAACATCTTCTTGATTAAGAATTTCGTTACCTCCAGGAGTAGTACCTACGGTTAATAGATATCCCGTTGCAGCTTCTACAGCATTCCAAGTCAAGTTTGTCGCAATGTCTACACCTACCGCACCGTCAAGTGGTGTCGTTAAATTTGTACATTCTGGTGGTACAGGTATAAATTCTGTGGTAAAACTTTCTTCAGAACACCCTATCGCATCACCCACATCGTTTGTAGGAATAATGGTTACATAGATTAATGTATTTTCTGGAAGATCGTTAGGTAGATCAAAAGTGGTTACATTACCTACGTTTTCATTATCTACAATATCAGTACCTCCTATTGTTGTTCCTACTAAAATTATATAGCTATCTGCATTGTTCACAGGATTCCAACTAAGGTCAGCGTCGACTAATACATCAACAGCTTCGTCTAAAGGGTTTGTTAGCGTTGTACAATCTGGCACAGTAGGGTCTGGGTTTGAAACAATAATAAATGTCTCTGCCAAACAAGCTGTTGCATCTCCTTCATCATTGTAAGGGACAATAGTTACGGTAACCACCTCACCACCTGCAAAATCATTAGAAAAATTGTAGGATGTTTGGTTTACCAGTTCTATATCTATAACGTTATTTGCATTTACAGGAGCTGAAGTAACTGTGAGCCTGTATCCGCGGGCAAATTGTGCGGGTTCCCAAGACAAATTGGTATTAACGGGAACATCTATTTCCCCATCTAATGGAGATATTAATGTAGTACAATCTGGAATTGGGCAGTCAAGAATATCGCCTGAAATATTCCACCCAAAATCTGAAATAATAGCAGCACGTTCTTCAAAGGCATCACAGTAAGGTACGTTGAGTGCTCCCAGTCCTAGGCCTGAAGGTAATTGTTGTTCTGACCATGCAATTAAAGTAGTATCATAACTATCTCTTGACATTCCAGAATTATCCAGCATGTCATTGAGGTTTGTTACTTGAGACATATCCCAATCCCCTAGAATTTGATCATAAGCCTCTGCATCATCAAACATACTATCCATAGAAACCGCACCCAAATCCCATTCATCTAAAATTTGATTAAAGGAAATTGCATTTTGGAACATAGCATTCATATTTTGTACTCCAGACACACGCCAGTTGTTTAAAGGAGAATTAAATGCCGTAGCGTCCTCAAACATTTCTTGCATAGTCGTCACTGCTCTTGTATTCCACAAATCAATATTTTGATTAAAGACAAGGGCTCCGCTAAACATTCTCCTCATTGTTGTTACTGAAGCCGTATTCCAACTTCCCATAGGTTGGTCATACATAACAGCATCTTGAAACATAGCCTCCATTGTTGTCACGAAGGAAGTATTCCAAGTATTTATACTCTGATTAAACACAGCAGCTTCTTTAAACATAGAGGCCATGTTTTGGGCCTCATTTGTTTCCCAATCGGATAGTGGCATGTTGAATAACTGTGCACTTTCAAACATGGACGAAAAGTCGGTCACATTTACCACGTCCCAGTCATTAATGTTTTGATTAAAAACTTGCGCGTCCATAAACATGGAATTCATTATTGTTACTGAGCTTGTATCCCAGTTTCCGATGGGTTGATTAAATAATTGTGCATTTTCAAACATAGATTGCATTGTAGCAACGGCACTAACGTTCCATCCACCTATGGGTTGATTAAATACTTGGGCACTTTCAAACATAGATTCCATATTCACCACCGAGTCTACATTCCAAGGTGCAAGTGGTTGGTCAAAAAGTACTGCACTTCTAAACATGCCTCTCATAGATGTAACTTGAGATACATTCCAACTACTAATGTCTTGATTAAAAGCATCTGTATTACTAAACATAAATGCCATATCCATTACGGTGGCAACTTGCCATTCGTTCAAAGGTTGATCAAAGGCATCTGCTCCCGAAAACATAGATGACATGGTATTACAGGATAAAGTATCCCAGTTGTTTAGAGGTTGATTAAAAACATTCGTATTACTAAACATGGAATTCATATTGATGACATTTTCAACATTCCATCCATTGATATTTTGATTAAAAGCGTCAGCACTTGAAAACATAGCGGCCATAGAAGAAACATTTTCTACATTCCAAGATGAAATATCCCCGTTAAAAACGTCTGCATTTTCAAACATTCTTTCCATATTCCCCACATTTGTTACATCCCAATCATTTAATGGTTGATTGAAATTGTCTGTAAAACGAAACATCCACCCCATATTTGTGACACTGCTTACATTCCAGTCATTCAATGGTTGATTAAAAGCTGACGTTTGACCATTTGCATCAAACATTCTAAACATATTTGTTACATTACCCACATTCCACTCATTAAGTGGCTGGTTAAATTCACGTGCAACTAGAAACATTCCACCCATATCTGTTACGTTAGTAACATCCCAAGAGGCTAGCGGCTGGTTAAATGCTAATGCTACTGCAAATAAGTTCGTCATATTTGTGACATTGCTAACATCCCAATCATTTATATCTGAATTAAATAATTCACAACTAGAAAACATACGCCTCATACTTTCAACCTGAGATAAATCTGGAACATCTGGAACCCCCATTGGATTATAAGTCATATTTCTACAGTTCAGAAACGCTTGATCCATACTTTGCCATTGCTGTGTCCCCCATTGATCAATAGTAAGTAGTTTTATATAGTCTGTATTTGAAAAGCTGAAATAGTGCGCAGGATAATCTCCAATAATAGAAATGGTATATATTCCAGGGGTATCATAGGTGTGTGTTATTTCGCCAGTTACATTATTGTCAAATTGATTATCTCCCCAATCAATAGAGTAATTGTAGGTAAACTGCGGATTTCTTGAAATTTTTAACTGGTTTGCTGGGGTACTGTTACTATCTGTTAAGGATGTGTCATAGGTAAGTTCAAAAGCGGCTGGAGTATTTACCCAAGAATCAATAATGGTGTATGTTTCTGTTATGCAGTTTTCTGCGGGACCTTCTGCATTAAATGGTACAACTTGAGCTGTAACAATATCACCAGCCACAAAATCAACAGCAAAATCCCACGACGTTACATTGCCCACATCAAAGTCATCTAACACTGTTGTAATAGTCCCTGCCGTATCTTTAGTCACAGTAAGCCTGTAACCTGTAGCATTAGGCGTTGCTTCCCAAACCAAATCAAAGTTACCAGGAACATTTATATCTCCATCTACCGGAGTAATAATCTCAGTACAAAAAACAAAGCTACAGTTAACTATGTCGTCATTTATTGTCCAGTTATTATTGTTAATTAAATCGTCTCTGGCAAAGCGTCCATCGCAGTATAACAAATTGGCAGCACCAAGGATTACATTATCATTTACCGTTTGGGCTTCCCAACCTATTAATGTGTTATTGTAATTCTCTTCTGAAAGTCCGGAGTCATCTAACATATCTGCCATTAACGTTACACTCGAAATATCCCAAACACCTAAATTTTGATTGAATACAGTTGCTTCTCTAAACATTAAACGCATATCTGTAACGTTAGATGTATCCCAATTATCTAGATTTTGATTAAAAAGAGGAGCTTCACGAAACATACTCGACATATTTGTTGCAGTGCTTACATCCCAATTATTCAAAGGCTGATTAAATTCGCCCGCTCTAAAAAACATCCCGCTCATATTAGATATAGATTCAAAAACCCATCCATTTAGTGGCTGATTAAATTCGATGGCTCTATCAAACATAGCAGATGTTGTCTCTACACTTGAAACGTCCCAATTCTCTATAGGCTGGTTAAAAAGGGAAGACCTAAACATAGAAGACATATCTGTAACACTAGACGTATCCCAAAGATTTAGAGGTTGGTTAAATACCGTGAATGAATTATTAATCCCAGCAAACATATCTGACATATCTGTTACACTAGCAACATTCCATCCATTGATGGGTTGATTAAAAGAAGTGTTTCGTCCAAACATGCCTGCCATATTTATTACGTTGCCTACGTCCCATCCCGTTATGTCCTGATTAAACGGCGTGCTATGAAACATTTGAAACATATCTGTGACGTTATCTACATCCCATTGATCAAGAGGCTGATTGTATGGGCTATTCCTAAACATTCTGGCCATTGTAGTCACTTGAAGCACGTCCCAATCATTTAATGGAAAGGCCATATCTGTAAAACTAAACATGTCACTCATGTCTGTTACTTGAGATGTATTCCATCCATTAATATTTTGATTAAAGTCGCTGGCAGATCTAAACATTCTAGCCATTGTAGTCACGGAGCCCGTATTCCAATTATCTAATGGTTGATTAAATTCTCTTGCTTCGTTAAAGGTATCAGACATATCCGTAATATTCCCGGTACTCCATCCATCTAAAGGCCTATTGAAAGTATCACAATCCCAAAACATTCCCGAAATATCAGTTACCCCACTTACATCCCAACCATTTAGAATGCCATTAAAGGCAAAGGCATCTCTAAACATATTTTTTAAACTAGTTACCTGACTTAAGTCTGGTGGCGCTATAGCATCAAAGTTGAGGTTTTGACAACCGTAAAAAGCATTCTGCATGGATTGCCATTGAATATTTCCCCAAGAAGTTATCTCAATAATTTTTCTTCTATCACCAGTGTTATTAAAGTATATGGCAGGAAATATTCCGGTTATTTCAATAGTGTAGACACCAGGAGTAGCATAGGTGTGTGTAATATTACCTGTGACATTGGTATCACTCATTCCATCTCCCCAATCTATGGTATAATCGTACACCAGAGTGCCATTTGTTGGAATGCTCACTTGATCGTTATTTGAACCTTGAAGTTCCGTGTTCCAAATAGAAATGAATCCCGGTCCAAAACTTGTATTGGATGTAGAGATAGTTCGAGCAATTAAAAATTGCGAAAACAATATACTTATCAAAACTGCTTTAAAAGAATAGCGCAGCACAGTATACCAATGTAACTTACTTAAAACCATTAGGGGAATCCTTTAAAACTTGAAATATAGTATTTTAAATAGTCACTAAATCAAAAATGATATTTTTCTATCAAATAATCCTTTGGCGAAATAATAAAATATTTTTTAAAGCTTAAAATCAATTTATGATTATCCTAAGAATACCTTTGTTTTAGGTTCGTAAGCATCAAATCTGTAATAGCATCTAAGTCATATTTATGCGACCAGCCCCAATCCCTTCGCGCCTCACTATCATCTATGCTTTGTGGCCAACTGTCTGCTATCGCTTGTCTAAAATCAGGTTCATAGCTCATTTTAAAGCCTGGGAGATGTTTGAGTATACTCTCAGCCACCTCTTCTGGCGCATAACTCACTCCAGCAAGATTATAAGAAGACCTTATTTTTATAGCTGCCTCATCTGCATCCATAATATTTATGGTCGCCCGTATAGCATCTTCCATATACATCATAGGCAAGGTGGTTCCTTCTTGCAAGAAGCATCTATATTTACCGTGTTTAAGGGCTCTGTGATAAATGTCTACCGCATAATCTGTAGTGCCACCACCCGGCTCTGTAGTATAACTTATAAGACCCGGGTATCTAATACTACGCACATCTACATTAAATTTTGTGTGATAATACTCGCACCAGCGCTCACCCGTTTGTTTAGAGATTCCATATACTGTCGAAGGTTCCATAACTGTGGTTTGCGGCGTATTGAGCTGCGGCGTAGTACTCCCAAAAACGGCGATACTAGAAGGCCAGAATACTTTTTTTACCTTACCTTCTTTGGCTAGGTTAAGGATATGAAAAAGGGAATTCATATTAAGATCCCAGGCTTTGGCAGGAAAACGTTCTGCAATGGCACTGAGCATGGCTGCCATAAGATATACGGTATCTACTTTATACCTAAAAATAATATCCTCTACAGCTTTATAATCTGTAGCATCTAACAACTCAAAGTGACCGTCATTCATTACAGATTCATTACCTTCTCGTATATCACTGGCAACTACCTTATCGGCACCAAATCTAGTGCGCAAGGCAGTGGTTAACTCTGTTCCTATCTGCCCGCTGGCACCTATAATGAGAATTCTTGATTTCATAGGGTTGTTTTTAGAATTACGCTTTAACGCTTCGCTCTTCCGATGGTCGTGAACCTGCCTGCCGGCAGATAGGTCTCACTAGTTCGATTTCGCGAAAGCAAACTTAATCATAAAATTTTCTTGTCTTATGCAATTTAAAGTACTTTTGTGTCTTTAGTATCGCTATTTATATGAACAGCAATCGTTTTTACATCCTCTATCTCTTAATTCTTATCTCTGGTATAAGTTGTCAAGAAAAAAAGGATACTACACAAGAAGTCCCGTTAAGCATAAATCCATCTGATACTATTGCATTGTCAAAATTAGTAGGACTTAAACCTAAATTAAGGCTTACACCAGAAGCGCAAAAAGCAACGGAAAACTGGGAGTTTTATCAAGAAATATCCCAAACCTTAGATAGCCTAGAAGGTAATACTATAGGACAAACTAGAACGCATATGTCACGTATTAATACCGCTTATGATAACCTTAAGAAGCAATTAGAGGCTCAACTTACAGGCGCCATTCCTGCTATAATGAATACGCAACCCATACAAGCGCGACTAGCCGCACTAGAAACACAACTCAAAGTTTTGCGCAATGAACTTTCTAAAAATGAGCCTATTCCAGAACGCATTACGCTATCTATCGTGCAAAGTAAAAATGCCTTACAAGATTTAAATCTACAGATAGATGAGCGCTTTGCTCTAAGTATAGAAGAAATGCTAGAAGCCGCAAATGAGACACAAGATAGTTTGACAAGCACTCAGCCTATTAAATCAGTCCAATTACAACCCACTCAAAACTAAATATTATGAAAGCCATACTTTTTCTTTGTTTTACTATAAGCTTACAACTCGTGCAATGTCAAACTGCACATCAAAATCATTCCGAAAAAGAGATCAATGCCGTTTTAGAAGCTTGGCACAAAGCAGCAGCCCAAGCAGATTTTGACGGCTATTTTGGTTTAATGACATCAGATAGTTACTTTCTCGGAACAGATGCAACAGAAAACTGGAATTACGAAGAATTTAAAGCCTATTCCAAACCGCATTTTGACAAAGGTAAGGCATGGTCTTTTAGTACATTAGATCGCAATATCTTTGTGAAAGAGGGTGATGATATGGCCTGGTTTGATGAACACTTGGACACCCAGATGGGTATTTGCAGGGGTTCCGGTGTGTTAAAAAAAACAAACGGTTCTTGGAAAATAGAACACTATGTCCTCTCCATTGCGGTGCCTAATGAGAATGTAGCAGAGCTTACAGCAACAAAAAAAGAATGGGATAGTCTTCAAACTATTGTCTTCAAAAAGAAACAATAAATGAACTAGATTTCTAATTTCTCACGTATTCCTGTAACTTTATCGCAAAGATTACGTCTCTTACTATATTATTAAATAATCATACACCTTTATGAAACTTATTAAATCTTTATCTCTTCTAGCTACGAGTGTACTCATTCTAGCAAGTTGTAACGAGAATTCAGACACAGCTCAAGTAGAAAAAATTCCGGGTATTGTTCTTAGCAATATGGACACCGCTGTAGATCCCAAACAAGACTTTTACAACTATGTAAACGGTTCTTGGATGGAAAACACCACAATTCCTGAAGACCGTACCACTTGGGGAGGATTTTCTGTATTACGTAAATCTACAGATGCAGATGTATTAGAAATACTTGCAAGTGCAAAAGAAAGCGGCAAGTATGGTGAAGGAACAGATCAAGCTAAGGCTCTTGCTATTTTTGATACAAAATTAGACACGCTTGCGCGAAATAAAGCCGGACTCAAACCCCTACAGCCTGCGTTAAATGATATTGCTGGCATCAAGAATCTCAAGGACTTACAAACGGTTTTAGCGAAAAATCCTGCTGTATCTTCGCCTTTTATAAGCATAGGCGTGCAAGGAGACCTTAATAACAGTGCTATGAATGCTGTATATATGGGCGCTAATGGGCTCGGACTTCCTGATAGAGATTATTATTTGGACGAAGATGACAAGTCTAAAGAAATAAGAGAAGAGTATAAAAAACACATCACACGCATGCTGCAAATATTAGGTGATGATAAAGCAACTGCGCAAGCAGCATCAGAAAAAATTCTTGCCATGGAAACGGCACTTGCAGAGCCAAGACTGGATAAAGTAGAGTCTAGAGACGCAAGAAACTTTAATAATCCAAGATCAATTGCAGAAGCAGATGCTATGTTATCTACTTTAGATTTTAAAAAATTGATTGCTGATCTTGGGATTACAAAAGAGTTTGACACCATCATAGTCACTCAACTACGATTTACGACAGCCTTAGATACCTTCCTTAAAGAGACGTCTATAGAAGACCTTAAAACCTTAGTGCGTTGGGACACTTTTAATAGTGCGACAGGCAGACTTAGCACAGACATAGAAAAAGCAAACTGGGAATTTTACAGTAAATACCTAAGTGGAGCAAAACAACAACGTCCGGCAGATGAGAGAGCACTGGCTACAGTAAATGGTACCGTAGGAGAAGCATTAGGTCAATTATATGTAGACGCAAAATTCCCGCCAGAAGCTAAAGCAAAGGCTGAGACTATGATTGCCAATGTGATTGACGCCTACAAAGCACGAATCAAAAACCTAGATTGGATGAGTGCAGAAACTAAGACTAAGGCTGTCGAAAAACTCGACAAGTTTACGGTAAAAATTGCATATCCTAACAAATGGGAAGATTACTCTGCTATGGAAGTATCTGCAGATAAGACGTATTTTGAAAATATGACGGCTGTAGGCAAATGGGCGCAGGACGAAAACTATGCAGATATAGGAGAACCCGTAGACAAATCACGATGGGGAATGTCACCACAAACGGTAAATGCATATTTCAACCCACTTAACAACGAGATTGTTTTTCCAGCAGCCATCTTACAACCTCCTTTTTATAATTACACGGCAGATGAAGCGGTAAACTATGGAGGAATTGGAGCCGTTATTGGACATGAGATTTCTCACGCTTTTGATGACAGCGGTGCACGTTTTGACGGAGATGGAAACTTAAAAAATTGGTGGACAGAAGAAGATCTTGCCGCCTTTACCGAAAGAGGAAATGCCCTTGCGGCCCAATACGATAGTGTAGAAGTTTTAGAAGGAGTAAACGTAAATGGAAAATTTACTTTAGGTGAAAATATTGGAGATTTAGGCGGTGTACTTGGAGCTTATGATGGTCTTCAGAAATTTTATGCCGAAAATGGGCGACCAGAAGATATTGATGGTTTTACAGCAGAGCAACGTTTCTTTATGAGCTGGGCAACTGTATGGAGAACACTAAGCCGTGATGAGGCCTTGAGAACGCAAATCAAAACAGATCCGCACTCTCCAGGCAAAGTGCGTGCAGTACAACCTCTGCTTAATGTAGATTATTTTTACGAAGCTTTTGATATAAAAGAAACAGATGCCATGTGGCTTGCTCCAGAGAAGAGAGTACGTATTTGGTAATAAACTTAGTAAAAAAATTCAGGAAAACCGTTCAGAAATGAGCGGTTTTTTTTGTGGTATTACAGTAAGTCATGCACATACTCATAGCCTAATACTGCCTTCACATTTATGCTATCTATCTGTTTAAAAATAACTTCTTCATCATGCTTGTCATAGTCTGGCGGTTCTAAACCTAACAAAACAGCTTGCTTAGTGTAATATTCCTTTTTTGTAGGATGCTGTGGCGCCACTGCGTTAAAGATATGTCCAAAAGCATCTTGTTTGATTATTGCCATTAATATACCTATACAATCTTCCCTATGAATCAAGTTTACGGGTGCTTCTCCGTTATGCAAATCCTTTCGTCCAGCAAGAAAGCGAACCGGATTTCTATTACCTCCATAAAGTCCTCCAAAACGTACAATACTACACTTAAAAGACGGAGCATTAAAGAAAATTTGCTCCACATCATAAAGCTGCTTACTAGCATTTAATTGTGGAATAGGGATATTTTTTTCAGTCACAACACCTTGAGAATCATCATACACGGCAGTGCTACTTACTAGGATTACCTTCTCAATCTCAGAAGCCTCAATCTCATGTAAAAAATGTGCCATCTTGAGCGCATAATTGGTCCCAGTATTCCTCCGGATTCCTGGAGGAATCATAATAGCGAGCACATCTGTATCTTTAAATAAAACAGGCAATTCACCTACAGTTCCCGCTTCTGTAAGTACTATTTTATAGGCTTCAATCCCCTGTGTACTTAGTGATTGCGCCTTGGCAGCCTTAGTCACGCTTCCTTTTACCCTATATTTTTGATGGATGAGTGTTGCGGCAAAGGCTTGACCTAACCAACCCAATCCCGCAATAGTGATGTTTTTATTCATATGTATTCCTAATTAGATAGGATCTTTTAAGAGGTGGCTTCTGTTATTTACTAATCGTATCATTTTTTACTTGAGTTAATTTAGCGATATCTATCGTTCTTTCTACTACCACAGCATCATTAGGTATAAACGGCTTAGGCATCATCGTATTAGGTCTTGCTGCAACGGTAAAATAAGGATTGTCTAATAAATCATATGAGAACTCTTTCAAGCTAAATACAGGATTCGTTCCTGCTGGTACAGCGTATTCAAATTCTAAGACATCTCCCTGTGTTATATAATAACTCAAAATTCCTCTACTGCCTCTTTTCTTGTATAATGTCTCTGTGCTATCCGGAGCAAACACTTTACCATTAAACGCTATATGGCGTAGCGGAGTACTCTCATCTGTGTACATTCGTATTTGATTTACTGGTCTATTAGGCCTAATCGTTAAAGTAGTATGTCGTAATCCCTGTATTATGGTATCGCTCTTAATGGCAATATCACTTTGAGGCAATGCAATTGGGCTTGTTTCTTTTGCAAAACTATAGGGTGTATTGTATTTGCTCCCTGCAGCATTCCCGATGTACTTAGTAGCATCTTCTGGTGAATCTCCCAGATATCCTCGAGTCCAATCGTCTAGGACTTTGTTATACGTAGCCCAATAGGCCTTGTTTGTATCTGCATTATTATAATAGATTAAGCTATTAGGAGCTTGCCTATCTGGAGCTGCGTCAGACTTGGTGTGGGCAATAGCAAGGAAGACCAGCGCCAAAAGCAAACTTAAAATACCAAGTGCTTTCTTGTTTCTAAAGAACCCAAAAACGGGTAATAATAATCCAAAAAGTAACACTAAAAACACTACAGAAGCAAATAGCATATCTGGCCCTAATCCCACAGGGAAGAATTGTATTAATGGCGCAAATAGAAAAATGGCTGGAGCACATAATAGTAGTATCAACAGACTATTAGGAAAACGTTGCCTAATTAATAACCATAATGCAAGAAGTCCAAAAAATACTGGGATAATAAAAAAAGCAGCTCCTTTAAGATATAGTGCCAATAAAAGATTAATTATAATCCAGATAGCTAGGGGTGCGATAAGCAAACTAACCGTATTCTCGGATTTTGTAAACCTATGATACATACCCAAGCAGAGACTAAACCCAACTAAAACAAAAGCTATGATATACCAATGTCCATTATAAATAAAAACAGGAAGCATATCACCATAAGAAGGATATGCAAGTTTGATACCTTCCCACAATAAAAAAGAGAGGCCTCCGCCTAGAACTAGGGATAATAAAAAAACTCCGAATCCTCTAGCTATATGTTTACCCGACAAGCGTTCTTTCTTTATTCCATAAAAAAGTAGCACACCAAATACAATTAAGGCAAGAAGTAACATCGGCCAAATCCAAGAAAAAGGGTAGGCGACAAATTTGGCGAAAGCCATATCAAAATACACATAATCTTCTGCAGATTTTACAGCGCTTAAATCTGCATTAGCATAGTACTTTAATAAAGGCATAATATAGGTGCCTTGATGTTCTAAAGTGTTTTGGTCTAAGTTTTCGTATTTATCATTTACGGTATGATAATCAAAATGGTCATCTATAAACGCAAAGAAAAAACCATCTATATCTCCATCCTCCCGCAACACAGTTGAGTCTGTATCGTTAGGCAATAATTTGTAAATGCTATACATAAGTGAAGTGGCTACGGGATACTCAACACCTGCTTCTTTAAACCCTTTAATAAGCTTAGCATTGCCACCATTAGTCTCTACAATCATATTAGAAGGGCCACCGCTTCCGCGAGATTCAAAATTAAGAGCTACAGCTACATCTTTTGCCCAAGGATGTTCATTTACAAAAAGTTGAGCACCATTAAGGCCTAACTCTTCGGCATCTGTAATACAAATAATAATATCATTTATAGGTGTTGCCCCACTAGCAAGAAAAGCGCGTACTCCTTCTAATATGGTAACTACACCAGATCCAGCATCACTCGCTCCCTTTGAGGCAGTATGCGGTGCACTATCATAATGAGACATAAGCATAACCGCTTTGCCATTTCCAGAACCCTTAATTCTAGCCAAAATATTTTGAGGTTTCACCAGATTGCTATACCCATTCCAAGTATTTAAGGTAAATCCCTCTTGTACCTGAGTTTCCAGACCCATTTTCTCTAATTCTCGCAGGATATAAGACCGTACCTCAGCATGTGCTGGAGTCCCAACATAATGTGCTTCTTTAGAAATCTCTTTGAGTTGTTTCAACGCTCTTTCTGTGGAGAAAGCAGTCGTAGGAGTATCAAGACCACTAATTTTAGAAGGCATAAGTGAATTAAAACTAACATAAGCCAGTAAGAGGAGAATCAAAAAAGAAAAAATATGAGACAAACGTTTCATTAGGATTGGAGTTTAATTCTCCTAAAAATACAATAAATGCAATGGATTTTGCTTTCGCGAAAGCAAAACACTGCTCTTCTCCCTAAAATTTAGTAACTTTAAAAAGAGTTATTCACTTAAAAACAGTAAGTTATGGGTATTAAGAGTTTCATGGGGAGGCGTGTAAAGCCAGAAAAAGGCCAGTCAACAAACATTAAAGTAAGTGATTATATGAGTACTAATTTAATCACTTTTAGACCCGATCAATCTGTTCTCGAGGTAATGAATACCTTGATAAAAAATAAAATTTCTGGAGGTCCTGTAATCAATGATAAAAATGAGCTGCTCGGCATTATTTCAGAAGGAGATTGTATGAAACAAATATCAGAAAGCAGGTATTATAACATGCCTATGGAAGATATGATCGTGGAGAAACATATGGCGCATGAAGTGGAAACAATAGATGGAAATATGAATGTTTTTGATGCGGCTAATAAGTTTGTAAATTCAAAAAGGAGGCGTTTCCCGATAATAGAACAAGGCAAATTAGTGGGTCAGATAAGCCAGAAAGATGTTTTAAAAGCAGCTCTCAAACTAAACGGCCAGACTTGGAAGTGAGTCAGTGTTTTTCCAGCTCAAACCAGGCAAGCATTACATTTTCTTTTTCGTAAAAAAAATCTTCTTTACGCTCTAAACCTATTTTTTCAAGAATACGACAAGATGCTTGGTGCTCTACTTCTGCAAGACCACATAGTTTCTGATCTGGAAAGTGTTCAAAAAAATAATCTCTTGCTACAATTGATGATTCTGTCGCGTAGCCCTTTCCCCAGTACTGCGGCATAAAACGATAGCCGATATCATAATAATTAGTATGGCCATTCATCTCTTCTTCAAAATTCATCTTAAGACCCGTCCATCCAATCCAATCACCGCTCGATTTCTCTATAGCAGCCCATCTTCCTATCCCATATTTATTATACTGCATACGTATGTAATCTACATATCTTCGAGCCTTACCCATACAAGATATCGGATTGTTTCCTAAATATTTATGGACTAAAGGGTCACTATCCAGTCTATACATATCACCAGTATCTGTGGGGACAATTTCTCTTAAAATAAGATTAGGTGTTTCCGCAAATATTTTCATGGTCGTATGCTTTCGCGCTTCCTATAAAATCTAAGGAAAGCTATTACTCGCTTTTTCTTTTTACAAGTGCATAATATTCTCCTCCATCTATAGGCAGATAGCCTTGGTCATATACAAAGTAATATATCGTTCCTGCCTTTGTAGTATAGGTGCTGGTAAAGTAGTTGAAATCAAAACCCGCTGTATTGAGCTTGGTTTTGGACGTTTTCGTTTTTTCGTTAGGGTTTAAGGTTTCTAGAATACGATAATTCTTGCGCAATCTATTATTTATATTACGTACGAGATTTTTACTGTCTTTATTATAATTGTTATTGTGGCTATTTCTACATCCATCACTACAAAACTTTTTATCTGCTCTGCCTATAATCTTATTACCACATTCCGGACATTTTCTATCCATTTTATTCCTTATAAATTTTTATGCTCAATTCTCCTTTACTATTCATGTGAGCGCGATACATCCCCTCAGTATTGAACTCTAAAGCAACCTCTCCTTTATTATCTATTGCCACGATTCCTCCAGTTCCTCCTAAATCTGGAAGCTTTTTCTGAATAACTTCTCTCGCCGCTTCCTTTAAACTTAGTCCTTTATACTCCATAAGAGCAGAAATATCATGTGCGACCATAGCCCTAATAAAAAATTCTCCCCATCCTGTACTACTTACTGCACAGCTTGCATTATTTGCATAGGTACCTGCTCCTATTATAGGCGCATCGCCTATACGGTTATATCTCTTATTTGTCATCCCGCCAGTAGAAGTTCCCGCGGCTAGATTACCGTATTTGTCTAAAGCTGCACAACCTACGGTTCCAAATTTACTTTCTTTTATAAAAGGATCTGGTGCAAAAGCGGCCTTCCTATCGAGTGCCTTAGCACTATTTTCTATTTCTTTTTGCTTGACTCTTTGTAGGGATTGAAAACGGCCCTCGGTATAAAAATAACTGGGATCTACCTGCTCTATGTCCTGTTCTTGTGCAAATCGCTCTGCTCCTTTACCAGATAACATTACATGTTCTGATTTATTCATTACCGCTACGGCGAGATCTATTGGATTCTTTACAGTAGTTACTCCAGATACTGCACCTGCATTGAGGGTTTGACCATCCATCACAGAGGCATCCAGCTCGTTGGTCTCATGATTTGTGAATACCGCTCCTTTACCTGCATTAAATAATGGACTGTCCTCCATAATATTAATAGCAGCCGTAACCGCTTGCATACTGGTTCCTCCCTTTTCTAATACTGCATGACCTGTAGTTATAGCTTCTTTGAGTTTTGCCTTGTACGCTTTTTCTAAAGAGTCACTCATATTCTTTTTAAGAATCGTGCCTGCTCCTCCATGTATAACTAATCCAAAATTTGGTTCGCCTGAAGGGTCGTCAATATTATCAATGGCTTTGTCATTTTGAACACAAGAGCCAAAATTTAGAAAAACAATACATGCTAAAAAAAGTGATAGTCTATTCATTGGATATTCTTTTCAACGAATATAATCAGAATTTAAAAGATTCTTTTTGACCGTTCATCGATTAAATGCTGGTATTTTTAAAAAATCAACGAAAAAATGTAAGAATGTGTGTATTTCATCGATTAAATGCATTTTATTGACGTTTAAATACACTATTTGTTTTATATTAGTCGCTCATAAAACCCCAAATTATGAAATCGATTAACCTAAGTCTAGGTGCCTTTATGGTACTTTTACTCCTTGTGGGCTGTAGCCCAGAAGTTGAGAACAACAGAGTAGAATCAGCAAATCTATTTGCTGAAGATGTAGAAAATAATCACGAACTAGTTCAAGATATTCTTGCTGTAGTAAATGAATATAGATCCAGTATTGGACTATCAAGTCTTTCCGAGCATCACACTTCAGAAGAACTAGCTTTAAGTCATTCTGCCTATATGGTAGAACAAAACAAAGCCAGTCACGATTTCTTCTTTCAAAGGTCAGATTACCTTCGCGATCGCGGTGCAGAAATAGTATCAGAAAATGTCGCGTATGGTTACCAGAGTGCAGAAAGCGCATTACAAGGTTGGTTAGATAGCCCTTCTCACAAGGAAGCTCTTGAAGGTGATTTTACCCATACAGGTATTGCCGTAGTATCAAATGAAAATGGCATAAAATATTACACACAACTTTTTATAAAGCAATAAGAATCCCCTAAATCATAATTGGTTTAGACCCTGCGGAGTGTTTTCTTCGCAGGGTTTTTTTTATCTTGTACTTTTAAAGTATATAAATTAATTATGGCTATTGCTCCTCCTTTTAACTTAATGACATGGATAGAAAAAAACAGAGAACTTCTAAAACCTCCTGTAGGTAATAAAAACCTATACAAAGATGCCGGTGACTATATTGTCATGATTGTTGCAGGGCCTAATGCGAGAAAAGATTATCACTACAATGAGACCGAAGAACTTTTCTATCAATTAGAAGGTACTATTCAAGTACACATTCAAGAAAATGGAAAAAAAAAAACAATGAAACTTGGCCCTGGAGATATGTATTTACATCCTGCAAAAGTCCCTCATTCTCCAGAAAGAAGTGAAGGCTCTATTGGTCTAGTTATTGAGCGTAAAAGAACAGATCCAAAAAGTAAAGATGGTTTATTGTGGTTTTGCGATAACTGCAATACAAAACTTTATGATGTATATTTTCCGCTTACAGATATAGAAAAGGATTTTCTAGAACATTTTAAGGATTTTTATGGAGACCTATCCAAACGCAGCTGTTCGAATTGCGGCACTATACTTCCTGTAGACTCCAGATTTACTGAAGACTAATTTTTTACTTTGCACCTTATTAGCTTTGCGGTCAGGCTCAGAAAAGTGCACAAATTATTCTTAAGTCCAAAACCTAAGTCCTATTCAAAAAGAGTCTGCTTTCTTTTAGTACCTCTTTTTAAAATGTATCTTAGTGCACAACTATTTTTTATCAAACTCAAACACTAATAATTCTGTGATAGACACACTATTTCCATGTATTTTGGGTGGTGTCTTCACCCAAAAATACATACTATGAGCGCAATAGCAACAGATTTTGGAATGGACAAAGCCTTAAAAACTCTAGGTCTTAAAGATATTAATGAAGGCACCTCTACAGGTGCTAAGAATTTTGGTAGTGGTACTATTATCTCATCCTACTCTCCGGTAGATGGGCAATTAATAGGTCAGGTCAAAACAACCTCTCAAGAAGACTATGACAAAGTTATGCAAGCAGCTACAAAGGCCTTTCAAGATTTTAGAATGATGCCCGCACCGCAAAGAGGGGAAATTGTTAGGCAGTTTGGAGAAAAACTACGTGAAGTAAAAGAGCCTTTAGGCAAACTCGTTTCCTATGAAATGGGTAAATCCTATCAAGAGGGTCTAGGCGAAGTACAGGAGATGATAGATATATGTGACTTTGCTGTTGGCCTGTCACGCCAGCTTCATGGGCTTACTATGCATTCCGAACGGCCGGGTCATCGCATGTATGAGCAGTATCACCCACTTGGAGTTGTAGGTATAATCTCTGCCTTTAACTTTCCCGTTGCTGTATGGGCTTGGAATACCGCTCTGGCCTGGATATGTGGAGATGTATGCGTTTGGAAACCTTCAGAAAAAACACCACTTTGCGGTGTTGCGTGTCAGAATATTATTGCCCAAGTGCTTAAAGAAAATAATCTTCCAGAGGGAATCTCTTGCTTGATAAATGGAGATTATAAGGTAGGTGAAATGATGACAAAAGATGAACGTATTCCTTTAATTTCTGCTACCGGTTCTACCCGCATGGGTAAAATAGTGGCGGCAACCGTGGGTCAACGATTAGGAAAATCACTTCTAGAATTAGGAGGGAATAATGCGATCATTGTCACCCCCGATGCAGATATTAAAATGACAGTTATTGGAGCTGTATTTGGAGCTGTAGGAACCGCAGGACAGCGCTGTACCTCAACACGTCGTTTAATTATTCACGAATCTATATACGATCAAGTTAAAGATGCTGTAGTTGCAGCGTATAAGCAATTGCGCATTGGAAATCCCTTGGATGAAAGCAATCATGTAGGACCCCTTATTGATACAGATGCTGTAGCCGGATACAATAAAGCCTTAAAGCGTGTAGTGCAAGAAGGAGGTAATATTGTTGTAGAAGGAGGTGTGCTTTCTGGAGAAGGTTATGAAAGTGGCTGTTATGTAAAACCTGCTATTGCAGAAGCAAAAAATGATTTTGAAATAGTGCAGCATGAGACCTTTGCCCCTGTTTTATATCTGCTAAAGTATACCGGAGATGTTACAGATGCTCTGGAGGTTCAAAACGGAGTTCGTCAAGGATTGTCTAGTGCTATAATGACAAATAATCTTAGAGAAGCTGAACGCTTTTTAAGTCATGCAGGATCAGATTGTGGGATTGCCAATGTTAATATTGGAACTTCTGGAGCTGAGATAGGTGGAGCTTTTGGAGGAGAGAAGGATACTGGTGGTGGTCGCGAGTCTGGATCTGATGCCTGGAAAATCTATATGAGACGGCAGACCAATACCATTAATTACACTACAAAACTTCCTCTTGCTCAAGGAATCAAATTTGATTTATAGATAACTTATAAAATGTGACAAAAAAACCAGCTTGTTTAAGCTGGTTTTTTTTATGCTTTGAAACAAAGATTTCTATCGACCAAATACACACTTTTCTTCTAACAAGTTGTCGTTTAAGGTTTACTCAATGATTTTTGTTAACTTTAAGAGATTATTAACACTAAAAACCACCTTGACATGAGTAAGAAAACAGGATACCTTCTAGGTATTTTACTTACGATTATTATTGGCATGCTATTAATGTGGTTTTTCTGTTGTGGCTCTGGAGCTGTTTCAGGAATATCGGATGATAGTGACAATAGTAATCAACAAGTAGTCGCCACAGGAGCAGCTGCAGCGACACAAATGGGCTTTTCTATTAAAGATCCCAAGGGAAATTTCAAATTTTCTGATGAACACAATTTTGATTTTAACACTTCAGGATTTTCTATTTTGCAACCGGTTGCTGGTGCAGTAGATACAGGAATAGGTAAATTACAAGCCTATTTGAATGCCGAAGGAAACGCTGGTAAATTTGTAGATATCACTGGATACTATGATACAGATGAAGATAACAGCTCTGCTTTTCCAAATCTTGGGTTAGCACGTGCCAATGCAATAAAGAACTATTTTGTATCTAAAGGTATCTCATCATCTAAAATTAACACCTTTGGAGAATTGCGGGATGCACTGGTTCCTGATGGAACGATTTATAGAGGCCCAGTATCCTTTACAGTAGGTACTTATGAAAATGAAAACGGAGATGCCGACGAAATGGCGGCGTTAAAAGCTCGTATTAATGCAGATCCCTTAGTATTGCAATTTAATACTGCCCAAGCAAGTATTTCATTAACCGCTGAACAACGTCAAAAAATGGCCGATATAAGTAGATACCTAGATCATGTAAGTGGATCGAGCGCATCTATAGTAGGACATACAGATAATACGGGTAATCCTGCTAGTCATATGCCTTTAGGTTTAAAACGTGCAAATTTTGCAAAAGATTATTTTAAACGTAATGGGATGTCAGAATCGCAACTTAAAACATCTTCAAAAGGAGATAAAGATCCTGTAGCGGATAATGCTACTGCAGAAGGCAGAGCGCAAAACAGACGTTCTGTTGTAACAATAAATTAATAACAAACTAAAAATAATTACATATGGATTTTTCAAATATACCTTGCTGGCTAATACCACTATTAGTAGGCTTAATTTCTGCTATTCTTGGATACCTTCTAGGACGTCTTTCTGGAGGTAGTGGAAACGATTACAGTGCTGACCTTGATGCATGTAACCGTAAAAACAGTCAATTACAAGCAGATTTAGACGCATGCAGAACCAAGTTAAATGCAAAACCGGCTGCCGCGACTAGCACAGCTAGTATGGCGAGTGGTTTTGCTGCTGGTGCGGCAACAGCTGCTGCGCCTAAAGGAGTTTCTTTTGATGCAGCTGCGGCAAAAGCTGTTTTTGGTAAAAAAATTAAGGAAGATGACCTTACCGTTGTAGAAGGAATTGGACCTAAAATCAAAGAGTTATTCCACAATTTTGATATTAATACTTGGGCTAAACTGGGTGCGGCCTCTGTAGAGAAATGTCAAGAAGTGTTAAATAGTGGTGGGAAGCGTTTTGAAATTCACAAACCAGGATCTTGGCCTACGCAAGCAGAAATGGCTGCACAAGGCAAATGGGCAGAATTAAAGAAATGGCAAGATGAACACGATTACGGAAAAATGTAATTCAATTTGCGCTCCTGTCTGCCGACAGGCAGGTTTGCGAAAAGCCTGAAAACTAAAAACCACTTCCTAATCGAAGTGGTTTTTTATTATTGTTGTTGTTGTGTAAAAAATATGATAACCCCTATAACCAGTATAGCTAATAATACCGCAAAAAATATTTTCCAAAAAGAATACGGCCGTTTTCCAGACAGCTCACCCGTTTCTCCATTTACGAAAAAATTGTACTCCTTGCCATTATATCTATAGGCACTTACATATACCGGAAGTAAAATATGCTTAAAAGTTTCCTCTCGAGCATTCATTTTAATACTGCTTACGCGTTGGGTATCTCCACCTATATCTCTTCTAGCCCAGTCAGTAGCAATGCCTTTTGCAACTTCTTTGGACGCAGCGTGACCTTCATTAAGAGGAATAGTATATTTCTCAGTTACAAAACCGGATAAAAATCCACTATTAAAAGGTTGAAGTTTTTTAAGATCCCACCTAGCAATTTTGGACGGAATTCTGCCGGCTCGTTGCTTAGATGCTTGTATAAGGGTATCATCTATAAAACCAGAAACTTTTCCCGAGGCAGGGTACCATCGTGTTTTCCTTACCTGACGTGTACGGGTGTTTCCTTTACTATCTCGATAGGTCTGGCTTACGTAATAATACACACCGCGTTGGCCTGTATATTTTGCTGTGAGTTGTGCGTCAAAAGTCCAATAGGGCAGATACAATCCTTTTGTAAACTGAGGATTCAAAGTTGCCTTTTTAAGTTTGTTAGGTGCCCACCATAAATCATCTACCCACTTTTTAAAAATTTGGAAAGATTTATTCTTATCTATTTGAAAGGGTAACACCGCACCAGGAAGAATCCAGTCCTCAGTGCGTGCATCTTCAAGAATTAGCGGCATACTGCAATATACACAGTGCAAGGATTTATAATTCTCCTCTACATGTTGATTGGCCCCACAATTCTTGCACTGGAGCATCGAGATTTGTTCGCTATTCTTTTGAGCTCCCATCTGATCTAGATAGGGATACAATTCCAGCTCTTCAAATTTACTTGTGGCAAGATCTATTTTCTCTTGATGCCCACAATAATCGCACGTTATTGAGGTAGTCCCAGGTTTATATTTGAGCTCCGCACCACAATTGATACAGGCTTTTTTGAGCTCGGTTTTTTGTACGGTAGCTTCAGACATGTTTATTACTTAACCCGTCCATAATTGCTGTATATAACTACTATTCTCTTTTCCTCTTTTGCCGTAGTAAAACCCAATAATTAGGGATGTCCCACTTTGTATGTTTCCGCCTCTCGAATAGCCATAAATTGAAATATTCCTTTTTAAACTTTCTAAGAACTTCTCATTATACTCTGAATTATCAAATCCTTTCAAAGAATTTACTTGAATTACCTTAAAATCCTCATCTATTACCAACTCATAAAATCCTACGGAATTATCCTTTAAGTCCCAATCATTAAATTCAGGCCGCCAATTATTTCTAACAGTCCATGAATAATTTATATCCGAATCAATTAACACATCTTTCATCTCTGCAAGCATAAGTTGTTTAGCTTTCATTCGTTTGAAATAGCCTTCTGTTATGCCTGGGTGTTTTTCTTCATCAAATTTCCTGTCTAGCTTATTAGAACCGGAGCACATTCCAAAACTGAGTTCTCCATTCTTATTTATATCTGCAAGTATGAGCCAAGAACTACCTTTCTCAATTAACA
>CAZXMY010000005.1:0-22332 GCA_964641325.1 uncultured Flavobacteriaceae bacterium
TATAAAATCTTGGGTAGCTCCTTTACAGGCGCAACGTATTATAGATGTAGGAGGAAATGATGGTACTGTTGCTAGAGCCTTAGATAGTAAAGCCCATCTTATTGTAACTGATATAGACGGACCGGCAGTGGCTCAAAATTTCGCAAAAGCGCAACAAAACAAAGAAAAGAACATGCTTGCCTTTGTATGCGATGTCTTACAACCTGCGCCGGGCATTGGGTTTAATAATACAGAGCGACATTCACTAGTTTATAGGTTGCAAAACTACGCACCAGACGTTACGATGGCATTAGCCTTAATTCACCATATCACCTTATCTGGTAATGTGCCTTTTGAAAAAAGTGCGGCATTTTTTGCTTCTTTTTCCAAACACCTCATTATAGAATTCCCAAAACGAGAGGATTCTTGGGTGCAGTCCTTACTCGTGCGAAAAAGAGAGTTTATCAATCACTTTGATTTTTATAACGAAGCCGATTTTGAAACCCACTTCAAAAAATATTTCACCTTAGAAAAGAAAGAAACCATCGCAGGTACATCGCGCGTTTTGTATTTCTTTAAAAAGTAAATGTATGCCGCAGCCTAAGAGACAAAGCCCTATCCAATCTTTTCTAAACAGTAAGAAGGACTACCCTTTGCTGGCAGGAGTTTTGGCGGGATTGTATCCTGTTTTTTTTTACGCTACTAATAATTATACACTGGTCAATACCTTTGGGCACTTGCTGTATTTTATAGGTGTTTTTCTTGTGTTGCCCGCGCTATTAATCTATGGCGTTTATCAATTGAGTAAGCGCATAAAAAACGGGATGTATACAAAATATGTGATTCCTGTTTTTGCTACTTTTCTGTTTCTATTTTTTATGCACATTGCGGTCTATGGTTCGCTTAAAAAGAAAATCACCGTTGGTTTATTTTTTCTGGCGTGTGTGGTAGGCTACCTTTTATGGAAGCACAGTAAAAAATTGCTCGTCATTCTAGGGATATTAGGGCTTATAGGTTTAGTCACTTTTGTCCCAAAGCTGGTAGAAGCCTTCACCTATAATGACAGTTGGAAAGCACAACCAGACGCCATTACACAAGTGCAATTTACTAGCAAACCCAATGTATATTTTGTGCAACCTGATGGCTATGTAAATTTCTCTGAGCTGTACAAAGGCCATTATAAAATACAAGATAGTACGCTGCAGCATTTTTTAGGTGAGCAAGGCTTTGCCATGTATCCTGATTTTAGGAGTAATTATGCCTCTACACTTACTTCTAATAGTGCCACCTTTATGATGAGGCACCACTATTATGATAAGGGTTTAAGCCTAGAAACCTATAATGCGCGTAATACTATTGTGAGTGACAACCCAGTACTTTCCGTCTTTAAAAACAACGGTTACAAAACCCATTTCCTCACAGAATTGCCTTATTTATTGCTTAATAGACCAACAATGGGGTATGACTACTGTAACATCTCCTATAAAGATGTTGCCTATTTAGGCACGGGTTTAGGAAAAACGGTAGACATTATCTCGCCTTTAGAAAATGCCATTAAAGAAGATACACAAAAGCCTAAATTCTTTTTTATAGAGATATTTAATCCTGGACATATACACGGCAATAAAAATGCCTCTCTAGGTATTGACGGCGAGCGTGATTTATGGATAGAGAGTATGGAAATGGCAAACGAGCGCGTTATCAAAACCATTACTACCATTAAGGCACAAGACCCTAACGCTCTTATTATCATTATGGCAGATCACGGTGGTTATGTTGGGATGGAATATACGGGTGAGATTTATACCAAGACGCAAGAGCGCGATTTACTGTATTCTGTATTTAGTAGTAATCTCGCGATTCACTGGCCAGATGGACAAAAAAGGGGAGAAGAACACCTTAAGAGTGCTGTAAACCTATTTAGAGTACTATTTTCTTATCTTGGTAATGACAGTAAATTATTGGAGCATACAGAAGAAAACGCAAGTTTTGTCGTTATTAAAAAGGAAGCGCCCACAGGAGTTTACAAGTGCATAGATAATGAGGGCAAAATTGTCTTTATAAAACAAGAATAGATTAACTACACCATCACCACATATCAAGAGAGCCATAAGCAGGCGTGGAATGATTTTATCGCTTTCGCGAAAAACACCACCTTTCTCCACAATCGGGATTTTATGGACTATCATAATGATCGATTTCAAGATCACTCCCTCTTGGTCTATAAAGCCGAAAAATTGGTAGCTGTATTGCCAGCCAATAGAGTAGGAGAAGACGTGCACAGTCATCAAGGGCTTACCTATGGTGGTTTAGTCGTTTCTCCAAAGTTGAAACTTAAAGACTACCTCTCACTATTTCAAGAAGTACTACAGTTTCTAGAGAAGCAAGGCATAAAAACACTAGCTTTAAAAGAGATGCCCGATTTTTACGCTACATATCCTTCAGAAGAAATAGGCTATGTAGCTCAACTTACCAAAGCAGTCATTACCCGAGTAGATACTGCTGCGGTGATAGATTATGGGACTACCAATACCATACAATCTAATCGTATGGAAGGCGTAAAAAAAGCCCAAAGACAAGGTTTAGTATTCAAAGAAGAAATCGATTTTGATGCCTTCTGGCAACAGATTCTCTTACCTAATCTCGCAGAAAGACACGACGCATTGCCTACCCATACGCTAGAAGAAATAAAGAGGCTTCACGGGAAGTTCCCTAAGAATATTAGGCAGTTTAATGTATATAAGGAAGACCAGATTGTGGCAGGTGCTACTCTTTTTGAAACCAAAACAACCGCACACGTACAGTATATTTCGGCGAATGCGCAAAAACAAGAATTGGGCTCCTTAGACTTTCTTTTTGAAGAGCTTATCAATTGGACTTTTGCGCACAAACGCTATTTTGATTTTGGGATTTCTAATGAGGATCAAGGCACAAAGCTCAATGGTGGTCTGTCTTACTGGAAAGAATGTTTTGGAGCGCGTACCAAGCTGCATCGTTTTTATAGTTTTAACACGGCAAATCACGGCCTATTAAAAGACGTCCTGCTATGATGATTCCTTTTTTAGATCTTAAAGCAGTCAATGCATCCTATGCCAAAGAGTTTGCAGCTGTTTTTGAACGCTTTCAGAACAAAGGCTGGTATATTCTTGGAGAAGAAGTTCGACTTTTTGAAGAAGAATTTGCGGCCTATTGTGGCACTTCATATTGTGTGGGTACGGCAAACGGACTCGACGCTTTGCGTATGATTTTAGAAGGCTACAAGATTTTAGGAAAACTCTCAGAAGGCGATGAGGTGCTCGTGGCATCTAATACCTATATCGCAACGATTCTAGGTATAAAACAAGCGGGATTAATTCCGGTCTTGGTGGAAGCCGAAAGCGAGACCTACAACTTCGATTTTACAGATTTAGAGAAAAAAGTAAGTACTAGGACTAAGGTGATTATGCCTACGCATTTGTATGGGCAACTGGCAGATATGGAGCGTATTAACGCTTTCGCGAAAGCAAATAATTTACTCATCGTAACAGACTGCGCACAGGCACACGGTGCACGAGACGAACATGGCAATCGCGCAGGCAGTCTTGCCGATGCTGCTGGATTTAGTTTTTATCCTACAAAAAATTTAGGTGCTCTCGGAGATGCAGGGGCAGTGACGACAAATGATCACGAACTTGTCGCGGTGCTAAAAAAATACAGAAACTACGGTTTTGAAGAACGCTATGTGGCGCAATATGAAGGTGTCAATTCGCGGTTGGATGAGCTGCAAGCAGCTTTCTTAAGAATCAAACTTCGTGATCTCGATAGTACGAATCATAAGAGACAAAAGATAGCGCGAACTTATCTGGAAACGATTACAAATGATAAGGTTGAATTACCTTTTTGGGATGGGTTAGAAAATCATGTATTTCATTTGTTTGTTATTAGAACAGAGGAAAGAGAGCGACTTCGCACTTTTTTAAGGGGAAATAACATTGCCACGGCCGTGCACTATCCGGTACCACCACATAAACAAAAAGCGCTTAGCCAATATGCTCATTTGTCTTTTCCGCTGACTGAAAAAATGTATGATGAGGTTGTGAGTATTCCGCTTAATCCTGCACTTACAGAAGATGAAGTAGCTCATATTTGTACCGTTTTAAACTCCTACTAATGAAAGGAGTATTTTCTAAACTAAGGTTTAATACTGTGCTTTTAAAGATTACCTCTTTAAACGGTGTGGCAGTAATACTTCAAATATTAGGAGGTTTAGTCACCTCAAAACTTATTGCCATCTATCTAGGCGAGCGCGGTATGGCGATTATGGGATATATGCGTAATTTTTTAACTTCTACGCAGGCTGCAGGTTCCCTAGGTTTTGGTAGCGGTGTGATTGCCCTTGTCGCTAAACAGAAGAAAAACAGTCGAAATCTAAGTAGCCTATTATCCACAGCTTTCTTTTTAAGTTTAGGTGCAACCTTCATTATTTCTTTGCTATTGTTTTTTGGAGCAGACTATTGGAACACTTTTGTATTTAAAGCCACAGGTAATTATACGTTTATTTTTAAATACCTCGCTATTGCCTTGCCTCTTATAACTGTTAATGGACTTCTGGTGTCTTATTTAAATGGTTTGTCACACTATAAAAAAATCGTTTGGATTAATATTGTCACGAATCTAATAGGTCTTATTTTGGCCATCTCCCTTATTGTATATATGGGTATTAAGGGAGCACTTACGGCTCTGGTGATTGCACCTGCAATTGCTATTGTAGTTAGTCTTTTCTTTTTACTAAAACATAATGAAGAAGCAGTGCACTTAGCGATACAAAACATTAAAAGGAAGCAGGTAAGACAATTAGGCTCTTATACCATTATGGCAGTATTCTCTGCTATTGTATTGCCTATTATTTTTATAAGTATACGACAGCATATTACAGAGAATGCAGGTTATTGGGATGCTATGACTCGAATCTCTGATTATTATCTAAAGTTTGTAGCGACTATAATGACGCTTTATATATTGCCGCAATTGGCAAAGGCGACTACAGATCAGGGGTTTAGAAAAGAAATTTTTGACTTTTACAAAACGATACTATCCCTTTTTGGGATAGGTGTATTGCTTATATATTTTTTGAGAGTGCCTATTATCAAACTACTATTTACAGAAGATTTTCTTGAAATGGAGAAAATTTTCAAATGGCAACTTCTAGGAGATTTTTTTAAGGTAGCATCCATCGTAATTGGCTATCAGATAATAGCAAAGAACAAACTCAAATTATTCTTAATTACAGAGATCATATCGCTAGTAGTGATTTACTTTGCTTCTGTATACTTTATAAAGTCTTATGGATTTATAGGTGCGGCTATGGGACATTGTCTTACGTATTTTGTGCATTTATGTATGCTTCTGTTTATATTTAGACGTGCATTATTTGGGAAATTAAAAACAATGGATGAATAAACTAGGCGCTATACTTCAGTTTTTTAGACGATTAAAATATCGTTTGCTCTCTACAAATTCAAGAGTAATAGGGACACTTAAGAGACATCAGCCAGTGCAGATTAATGGAAGTGGTGTAGTACGCTTTCGCGAAAACGTACATATAGGCGTTCACAATTCTCCATCGTTTTATAATACCTATGCATATATAGAAGCGAGAACAGCGAAGGCGATAATTACTTTTGAAGAAAATGTTGCGATTAATAATAATTTTTGTGTTGTGGCTAATGAGTCTTCAATAACGATTGGCGAAAACACGACGATAGGTGTCAATTGTCAGATTTACAATTGCAATTTCCATAGCCTAGATCCCGAAAAAAGGCGCGAAGAAACCGGAGAAAGTCTTCCTGTATATATTGGAAAGAATGTTTTTATTGGGAACAATGTAACCATACTCAAAGGAGTGACCATAGGCGATAATGCTGTTATACGTGCTGGAAGCGTGGTGACTAAAGATGTGGCTTCGGGTGCAACTTTTACCTCTTAAAGTATTTATGATTTGGGTAATTACAAGTAAGTCCTATTTCCATATTTTTAGATAGGTCTCTGCGATTTTTTTATAATCGTGATGGGTTTCAATAAAGGTTCTCGCGTTTTGCGATATCTTATTTATTTTCTTTTTATGATGGACTAAGTCGATAATGTCTTGCGCTATTTTTTTAGCATTTGGCACGGCATCAATGGCTACGGTCTCTGTAAGATTATAATGGTTTAAAAAAGCGACTCCCGCTCCCGTGAAAACCACTTTACCTCTTGCCATAGCCTCAAGAGCATTATACCCTTGGTCAAGGGAGTATACTTGGTCTAGTAGTATATGACAGGATG
Organism: uncultured Flavobacteriaceae bacterium; assembly: GCA_964641325.1. Lineage (GTDB taxonomy): Bacteria > Bacteroidota > Bacteroidia > Flavobacteriales > Flavobacteriaceae > Dokdonia. Next base: position 6,283 of record CAZXMY010000005.1, read on the forward strand.
TATAGGTTTTCATATACTTCGTATACGGCAAGTTTTCTGTACTGATAATCTCGACTTTATCAGCTACTTCTTTTTGGACTATGCGCAAGGCTTCAGAAAAGATATCATGACCTTTGGGATAGTAGTTGTACCTATTTATACCTTGAAAAATTATTACTTTTTTATCTATGTCTAAGGGCTCAAACTGGATGCCTTTGATATTTATTGGGTTAGGAATAAGCCCTAAATATTTTGATACTCCATGATAGGGTAAATGATAATCCAGATCTGTAGCGATAATGCCATCTACAAGTTGATACAGGTGTTTATGAAGTTCTTTAAAAGGCTGTGTGGTGTATTTTAAGGCATACTCATATTGAGACCTTTGACCTTTTCCTTCTTGTAACGGTGACAGGATAGAATAGGGTAGCACTCCATTTTGGGCATAGGCAACACTTTTAACATCGGTACCGCAAGAGAGAAGGTAGAGTTTTTTATTGTTCTCTTGTAGATATGTTGCTATTTCTAGTTCTAAGGCAGGAGTCGTTTTAAAACTACTTTCGTTAATGAGCTGAACCACATCGTAGCCTTTAAGGGTGGGTTTTAGTTTGTTGAATTTTCGCCGCAAGGAAATAGCAGAAATATCTGTTCCTGTAAGTTTATGGATGCCTACTTTGAGCTTTTTGCGCCAGCCAGATTCGAAACCTCTTTCTAAAAGAATATCTACGGGATAGTTTTTAAAGGCATCACCAGATCCTACAAGACTCACCTGATGTCCTAAAGCAATAAGTCCTTCTTTAAGAGAGTTATGAAGTCTGCTATATTCTCCTATGAGTAAGATGCGCATTTACTATATTTGATAAACTAAAAAAAATAGGATTTCTATTGCCGAAAGATAGTCATAAAAAAATTGCGCTAGTTACGATTTCTCTTGCAGGAGGTGGCGCAGAGCGATCTACGGCATTGCTGTCTCAAATGCTCGATGCACAGGGTTTTGAAGTACATCTTATCACGCTTACTAATGCGATAGATTACAAATATGCGGGTACGCTGTTTAATCTGGGATTGTATAAAAAAGAAAAGGACTCTTTAGTAAAACGTCTTGTTAGGTTTTCTAGATTTAAGCAATACTTGAGACGAGAAAAATTTGACTTCATTATAGATAGTCGTAATAGGAGTAATGCCTATAAAGAAGCCTATTACCTCAATTATATCTATAGGAATGAGCGTGTTGTCTACGTAGCGCGTAGTTTTAAGTTGGAGAATTATTTTCCGATTGGCGCAAAAGTGGCCGTAAAGATGATTCAAAAATCTGCAGGTATTGTGGGCGTTTCTCAGGAAATTACCGCAACTATTAATGATGCATTCAATACCAAAAAAGGGGTCACTTTATACAATCCAGTAGAGACGATGCCGGGGCAAAATTTGACAAACAGTAATTGCTATATTTTTGTAGGACGTCTGGTAGATACGATTAAGAATGTGAGTTTGTTGATAGACGCTTTCGCGAAAGCGTACCTAGAAAACACCTCCTATTTGCTCAAAATATGTGGTGATGGTCCCGATAAGGTAATATTACAACAAAAAGTTACGGATTTAGGTCTTGATCAAGCCATCGTTTTTGAGCCCTTTACCTCAGATATTTATCAAAAAATGGCAGCGGCACGTGCCCTTATTTTGACCAGTCATTACGAAGGTTTTCCAAGGGTAATTATCGAAGCTTTGTCACTTGGAACTCCCGTAATTTCTGTAGATTGCAAGAGTGGTCCTAAAGAGGTAATTCAGGATAAACACAATGGTCTTTTAGTGCCAAATCACGATGTGGATGCGCTGGCAAAGGCTATAAATACCTTTAGTACTGATGTTGCGGTATATGAGCATTGTAAGGGAAATGCGAAGGATAGTGTATCGCATTTGACTATGGATGCTATAGGTAAACAATGGAAAGAGTATATTGCAAGTCTATGAATACAGAACTTAAAATAAGAACAATAGATATCCCGAGAATAGAAGATCCTCGTGGGAATCTTGCGGTAATAGAAAAAGAGGTTTTACCTTTTTCTATAGCAAGAGTATACTATCTTTTTGATGTGCCTAGTGGTGCCTATCGTGGCGGTCACGCTCATAAAGAGTGCCTAGAGCTGCTTATAGCTGTGAGTGGGAGTTTTGAGGTCGTACTTGACAATGGAACTAACAAAGAAAGAGTGATGCTGAATAATCCAACAAAAGGCTTACTTATTCCAGTTAATATGTGGCGAGAATTAGAGAATTTTTCTTCAGGATCTGTCTGCTTGGTGCTAGCGTCTCATGCGTATGACGAGGCGGATTATATTAGAGATTATGTTGATTTTACTGCTCTAATGAACGAATAATCGGAGGCCTACTTTTTCTAATCCCCTTTTTACTTTAAATAAAAACCCTAGCAGTTGCGGTGATGCTTTGAGCAAGCTACGTTGTTTACGGGTTAAATTTTTATGGTCTATGCGCTCTACAAAGAATTGGGCTTCCAGGGGTTCTTTCCAAACCTTGGCTCGAATAGCAAGAGAAAACCTGTTAATGTCCAGAAACTTTTTTAAAGCAAGATTATCTTTTTCTAAATGCTCATAGGTTGCAAAATTTGGTTTGTCTTTTACTGTTTTTACACTTTGATACAAACTAGAGGGAGCAAAGGTGTACGTCACTAGTTCTTTTGTACTAAAGGCAACACGATGTTCCAAGCCTATTCTAATCCAAAGATCTGTGTCTTGACCGCTTTTGATACTCGTGTCATACGCGCCTGTATGCGCAAAGACACTTTTTTCAACCACGGTAGAGCTACTCGTGAGAATGGTATTTTTTATACTAGACTCAAAGTAGTTTAGAGATAGGTGCTCTTCTTTATCGGGATTTAAGAATGAGTATCGTGAATTACGTTTTCCATCATGTTCTTGTATGGTGACCGCAGCGGCAAAAACTTTATGATCTGGAAAGCTAGTGATAAGCGTTTCTATTTCTGAAAGGTAGGTATTGTCCCAAAGATCATCTCCATCTAAAAAAGCTAAGTATTTACCTGTAGCAAGCTCTATCCCTTTATTCCGAGCTGAAGCCGCGCCTTTATTTTGTTTAAAACAATGATATTTTATTTTTGGATTATGCAGCGATTGTATAACCCCTTCACTATTATCTGTAGATGCATCATTAACAATAATAATTTCATAATCATCTTCTGTCTGATCAAGCACACTCTTTATCGTTTTTTGAATAAAGTTAGCTTTATTATATACCGATATGATTACCGAAAATTTAGGCATTGATTTTAAAGTTGAGATAGTGATATAATCGATAAAAATCAAAAAGGAAGAGTAAGGGTCTCGAGCCTAGAAGATTTTTCTCAATTGGTTTTTGAAATGTGCCTAGAACTGTTTTGAGCAGTTTTTTTGCAGGTGTAGATTGATATATTTGCTGAAGTCTCGTATGATTATCTGCTAGCAGGTTTTTGTTTTCTAACGCAACGATAGTCCTTAATGCACTTACAGATTTGCTAAGAAATTCTTCATTGGTTTCCAGTCCTAAATGATAAACGGGATTGTCTATATGCAACACCTGAGTTTGTAGCTTTTTAAGTTGATATCCAAAAAATGCATCGAGGCCATAATTATTTCCCAAGAAGGCATTAGCTATAAGAAAAGCTGACTTTTTAATCAGAAAATTTCCTGAAGCCAGTAAATAGGGATGTACATTTCTTTGGTCTGGAATCCTTGCTTCTCTTTTAATCCCAAATTTCCATCGGAGTGCGTATGCGCTTTCTGGTTTGGCTTTTTCATATTGAATGCCTCCAATAACCGCGTCATAAGAGCTATCAAGGTAGGTATTATATGTAGTGATAAATTCTCTAGATATTGGCAATACATCTGAATCTAAAAATAACAACCAATCATATTGAGCGGTTAGGGCAAGTTTATTTCTAGTGGCCGTTCTTCCTAGATTATTTGTGTTTTGAATAAACCTAATTCCGTGTTCTGCACAGAAACTAGCAGTTGCATTTTGTTCTTGAATAGACGTAGAAGCATCATCACATACAATTATTTCAAGGGGAATTGTGCTTGCCAATGCCTGCTTACGAAGTTGTGCTAGTAAAGCGGTACAATCATAATTATATGTCGGGATTACGATAGAGAGCATAGTCTTAAATAAAGTTTAAACAGTTCTCTGTACGACTTCAAAGACCTTGCTACCTTCGCACTTGAGGGTTTTGGAAGGGTATTTCAAGAGTAAGGCATAATCGTGAGTTGCCATTAAAATAGTATTTCCATTCTTATTTATTTCTTGTAATACCTGCATTACCTCTACACTGGTTTGAGGATCTAGATTTCCTGTAGGTTCGTCGGCCAAGATAAGTTCTGGATCGTTAAGTAAGGCTCTTGCTATGGCAACCCGCTGTTGCTCGCCTCCTGAGAGTTGATAAGGGTATTTAAAGCCTTTACTTTTCATGCCAACCTTGTCCAGCACCTCTTCTATTTTAGACTGACAGGCAATTTTATCTTTCCAACCTGTCGCTTTCAAAACAAATAACAAATTATCGTGTACTGTGCGATCATTGAGTAGTTTGAAATCTTGAAAAACAACTCCAAGTTTCCTTCTTAAAAATGGAATTTCTTTTTCCTTGAGACCATCTAATGCGAAGCCTACAATCTCACCATGTCCTTCTGATAAGGGTAGATCTCCATAAAGTGTTTTCATAAAACTACTTTTTCCAGATCCTGTTTTTCCTATTAGGTAAACAAAATCGCCAGGATGGATTACCACATTTACATCAGATAAAACCATATTACCTCTTTGATAAATGGCAGCTTTTTGAAGTTGTAAAACAGGTGCGGACATACGGATTGAATATATTTTAAAAATAATAGAAATAAAGTAGATGGCTTATAAACGCCTCAGGTTTTCTTTTTGTTTTATTAACAAGCGGTAATATTCCGGATTGTAAAGTTTGCAATGGAGATTAGCTGTTTTATTTATTTCAGTTTTGGATTTCTTTTTCGTTTTCAAAAATTGTTAATTTCCTTTTCAAAACTCCCTATAATTAAAGCCATTTTCTCCCGTTATGGTATCAGAAGAAAAGTATCTTTGAGAAAGGGTATTTGTTGTTTTTAGCTTTCGCGAAAGCACGATAAACCCACTATAATCCTATAAAAAACGATCTGTTATTATGCAGAAAGCCATATCCATATTCCTTTTATTTTTTGTCTTATCATTTGTCAGTATTGCCCAGCAATCTGCTATTTATACAGACGACTTAGTCAAATACACAGCGGCATTATCACTTTATAATAGTCAGCAGTATCTGGCGGCACAAACTGTATTTCAAGAAATTCAAAATGAAACTTCAGATACAACTATTAAGGGAGATTGTGCCTATTACATTGCAAACGCTGCAGTTAGATTAAACCAGCAAGGTGCAGATGATTTAATGCAGGCTTTTGTAGAAGAATATCCTACAAGCACAAAACGCAACTCTGCTTTTTTGGATGTAGCAGATTACTATTTCTCTAATGGGAAATATTCTTATGCTCGAAAGTGGTATGACCGTGTAGATGAGGATGATTTAAGTGGTGCTGCTCAAGAAAAATATAATTTTAATAATGGATATGCCTTTTTTAAGAATAAGCGTTTTGACGAATCAAAAAAGTACTTAAACAGAGTGCGCGATTCGAAAGAGTATGGATCTCAGGCTAAGTATTACTTAGGTTTTATGGCGTATGAAGGCGATAACTACGAAGAAGCCAATGAACTTTTTGAACAAGCCGAAACCGAAGAAGAGAGTTACAAAGAAGAACTCGCCTACTTTAAAGCAGATCTTAATTTTAAGTTAGGTAAATTTCAAGAAGCTATAGACGAAGGAAAATCGCAATTAGGTAAAGCCAATGCCAACGAAAAATCCGAACTCAATAAAATAATAGGAGAAAGTTATTTTAATTTGGGTCAGTTTCAAGAAGCATTACCGTATTTAAAAGAGTACAAAGGCAAACGCGGCAAATGGAATAATACAGATTATTATCAGCTTGGGTATACCTATTACAAACAAGGCGATTACACGAGTGCCATAAACGAGTTTAATAAAATTGTAGATGGTCGTAATGCAGTTGCGCAAAATGCCTACTATCATCTTGCAGAATCTTACCTAAAAACGGATAGAAAACAAGAGGCACTCAATGCGTTTAAAAACGCCTCAGAAATGGCGTATAATCTTAAGATCAAGGAGGATGCTGGATTAAACTATACGAAGCTTAGTTATGAGATAGGTAATGCCTTTACGCCTGTACCGGAAGTAATCTCGAATTATATTAAGGAGTATGATAAATCTCCTGCCAAGCAAGAATTAGAAGACCTCTTAATAGATTCCTATATCACTTCTAAGAATTATAAAGAAGCCTTAAAACTATTGGAAGGTGCAAAAAGTTTTGAAAACAAAGTAGCCTATCAGCAAGTTGCTTTTTATCGTGGCTTAGAATTATATAATGAAGGTAATTACCAAGAGGCTAAAGCCATTTTACAAAAATCCCTTAAAGAACCTAGAGAAGAAGCTTTTACGGCACGTGCTAATTATTGGGTGGCAGAGATAGATTATGTACTTAACAACTATAAAGAAGCCGTAATAGGGTATAAGCAATACACTCAGAGTTCAGAGGCAAGTAGTTTGCTAGAATACCAAGACCTTAATTATAATCTAGCCTACGCCTATTTTTCGGATAAAGATTATGCAAATGCTGCGATTCACTTTGAGCAGTATGCCAATCAAAATTTAGGGGATAAAGCGAGGCAAAATGATGCCTACTTGCGACTAGGCGATAGCCAGTTTATATCCAGTAAATATTGGCCAGCTTTAGAAGCCTACAATAAAGCAATTGCTTTAAATGGAGCAGACCAAGATTATGCAACCTTCCAGAAATCTATGAGCTATGGCTTTATACAAAAAGATGCAGAGAAGATTGAAGGATTAAGCAGCTTCACGAGTCGTTTTCCTAAATCTAGTTATCGAGATGATGCACTCTATGAGTTAGGTAATGTATATGTTTCTCAAAACAAAACAGACCAAGCCATTAGCGCTTACAATCAGTTAATAAATGATATCCCTAAGAGTTCGTATGTTTCCAGAACGCTTTTAAAAAAGGCATTAATTTATGATAATAACGGCCAGTCAGACCAGTCCTTAACTATCTTGAGAAAGGTAGCTGCAGATTTTCCGGGTACGCCAGAAGCCTTGCAAGCCGTTACCAGCGCAAAGCTTATTTATATAGATTTAGGTCGTGTAGACGAGTATGCACAATGGGTTAGTACCCTTGATTTTATAGACGTAGAAGATGCCGAGTTGGACGATGCCGCTTATGCGCAAGCAGAGCAGCAATATCTGGATAACAATACTAACCAAGCAGAACGTTTACTGTCGGACTATCTGGATAAATATCCAATGGGACAACATAGGCTGCAAGCACATTTTTATTTGGGACAATTGGCTTTCGCGAAAGCAAACTATGAAGAAACCATTCCGCATTATGAATATGTGATTGGTAGAGAAAGGTCAGAATTTACAGAGCAAGCCCTTGCTAGACTGGGCCAAGTACATCTTACGCAGCAAGACTATGCAGCCGCGATTCCTATTCTTAGCCGTTTAGAAACCGAAGCAGATTTTCCACAAAATATCATTTTTGCCCAGTCTAACCTTATGAAGTCTCATTATGAGCAAAACGATTATGGACAGGCGATTACCTATGCAGAGAAAGTCCTTGCGAATACCAAGATAGATAACACCGTGAAGAGCGATGCTCAGGTGATTATAGCGCGTTCTTCTATAAAAACGGGAGATGAGGAGAGAGCAAAAACCGCCTATGCTGCCGTGCAGGATATTGCTACGGGTTCGCTGGCCGCAGAAGCCTTATACTACGATGCCTATTTTAAGAACAAAGCATCAGACTATCAAGGGTCTAATACCACGGTGCAGGAGCTCGCTAGAGATTATAGTGGTTATAAGGAGTTTGGAGCCAAGGGTCTCGTGCTTATGGCAAAAAACTTTTATGCGCTAGAAGATGCCTACCAAGCTACTTACATTCTGGAAAGTGTAATTTCTAATTTTCAAGACTATCCAGAAACGGTACAAGAAGCCCAAGAACTGCTCTCTTTAATTAAGGCAAATGAGGCAAAAACCAACTCTTCGGTAGAAGAAGATGGCAATTAATTCATCAAATCTATTTCAATACGAATTCTATGATTTTTCAATCTATTCAATATAAAATACTGGCAGGAGTTGTGATTTTTCTTGCTTTCGCGAAAGCGTTACACGCACAAGACGACCCAGAATCCACCATTGGAACCGAAGTTGTAAATGTGGTTAAGCCCTACACACCTACTATAAGTGATGCGTTTAAGGTAAAGGCGACGCCTAAACTTAATGACTCTGTGAGTACGTCAAAAAAGAAGCTTACCTATAGCATTTTTTCGGTGCCCGTTGCGAGTACATTCACACCTGCAAAAGGAAAAGCAGCTGCTGTAAAAAAAGCACCTAAAATGAAGTTGTATGATAACTATACCACTCTAGGTTTTGGCAGTTTTACCTCTATACTTGCTGAGTTTTACAGCAATTTCCAGATTAGTAGGACAGAAGATTTTGGCATTTTTTTAAAGCATAACTCTTCTCAAGGAGGTATTGATGATGTATTTGTAGATGATTTCTTTTATGACACGAGACTTAATTTAAATTACGGCGCGCGGGAACGCGATTTGAGTTGGCGAACCGATTTGGATGTGAAGCATCAAGTATTTAACTGGTACGGGATTGCTCCAGAAGTATTGGAGCAGCAAAATCTTATAGATCCCTCTTTTATCACAGAAGATACAGATCTCGCTCATTCTTTTGTTACAGCTGGCATAAACGGTAGTGTGCAATTTAAGGATGCCATTTTTAAGGAAGGAAAAGGAACCTTACGTTATTTTGGAGATTCTGAAGAGAGTAATGAGATTAGAGCGATAGTACAACCTACACTAGAGTTTCCTATTGCTGGAGAGACTATTACGACTGCTGTATCGGTGGACTTTGTAAATGGTAGTTTTGAGAATAGTACTTTAGGGAATACATCGCTGGAGCACAGTATTATTAATGCTGGAATCAATCCAAGTCTTGTTATTTTGAGAGACGACCTCACTATAAATCTAGGAGCTGCCGCCTTTGTAAGTAATGCGAGTCTCACTAGCAATGGAGATTCAGTAAGCGATACCGATTTTTTTGTATACCCTAAGATAAGCGCTTCCTATAGAGTGGTAGGCGATTATTTTATTGCCTATGCAGGATTAGAAGGAGAGCTAAGACAAAATAGCTACTATGATTTTGCTCAAGAGAATCCTTTTCTTGCCCCAGAACAGGTCATTCTGCCTACAGACCAGCAATATGATGGGTATTTAGGGATGAAAGGGAAACTCTCTAATACTATGAGTTATAACTTACGTGTAAATTACACTGCCGAAGACAACAAACCCTTATTTGCTAATGTAAATTCTTCATTAGGAACGGCAGGTACTGCTGCGTGGCTTAATGGAAATTCGTTTACGATACTTTATGATGATATAGAAACGCTAGGTGTTTTTGGCGAGCTTAATGTCGATATTAACAGTAGGTTTAAGATGAAGATTAATGGGCAGTTTAACTCCTTTACCACAGAATCTCAACAAGAAGCTTGGAATCTTCCAGAGCTTACAGCCTCTGTTTTTGGAGACTATCAGATTACAGCGCAATGGTTTGCGGGTGTGAATCTCTTTTTTGTAGGAGAAAGACAAGATCTGGACTTTGTATCGAACCCATTAGACATACTTGAAACGCCAGTAGGAATTACTTTAGATAGTTATTTTGATGCCAATGTGCACGTAGGCTATAGGGTAAATGAACGATTGAGTGCTTTTGCTCGTGTAAATAATATTTTAGATAGTAGTTACGAGCGATGGCAAAACTATCAAGTACAAGGATTACAAGGAATGCTAGGCGCTACTTATAGATTTGATTTTTAATAAATAGAAGTTACGCACGCAACTATGCTTTACTGGAACCATCTATTTAGTAAAGACAAGAAAATGAAATACTTTATTTGGAGTTTACTAGTGTTATGTGTTATCTCTTGTAATACAGATGATAATGAGGTGGATTGTAGCAATGTATTATGTGCGGGTAGGCCCACGATAGTCTTGGAAGTTTTTGATGAAGATACCTCAGAGCAGTTTTTTCTAGACGTAACAGATCAAGCTCCAGAAGGTCTTGTGATTACTACAGATAATGGTTTTGAATTGGAGTTTGGTCTTTCTTATGATATTTTAGAGGGTAGATTGTCAGTCTTTCAAATACCAGATTCCTTTACAATACGTTTGGAAAATGAATTTGAAACTACTATTTCTTCTAATGTTGTTGTTATAGATACAGATGGTTGCTGTGATACCTATGCGGTAGAAGAAGTGAGCACCTCAGAAGGAGAACTTTTCCCAGTTATAGATGATATTTTGTTTTTTAATTTAACGATCTAATTAGAAATAAATATAGAATAGTAAAGGGTTTTGTACTTTAGTGCAAAACCTTTTTTGATGAAACACATCACTATATTTTCAGTTCTTGTTCTTGCCCTGTTATCCTGCTCGCAAAAAGAGCAAGTAGACCTCATTATTACCAATGGGAATATCTATACCGTAGATGGTGCCTTTTCTAAGGCAGAAGCTTTTGCCGTAAAAGATGGCAAATTTGTCGCTACGGGAAGCAGCCAAGAAATAACTGCTACTTATGACGCTGCACAAACTATAGATGCAGTAGGACAAACGATTCTTCCTGGATTAATAGACGGGCATTGTCATTTTTATGGATTGGGTCAAAATTTACAGGTTGTAGATTTAGTAGGTACTAACAGTTATGATGAGGTGTTGGAGCGAGTGGCTGCTTTCGCGCAAGCAAACCCTTCCAAAACCTTTATAAGAGGTAGAGGTTGGGACCAAAACGATTGGGAAGTCAAAGAATTCCCTACAAAAGAACGATTAGACAAGCTGTTTCCTAACATTCCTGTGGCGCTAGAAAGAGTAGATGGTCACGCCTATCTGGTAAATCAGAAAGCCTTGGATATGGCAAATATCACAACAGCTACGCAAGTATCTGGTGGCGAAATTGTAAAAGTAAATGGCAAAATTACCGGTGTTCTTGTAGATAAACCTCAAGAAATGATAGATGCGGTGATGCCTCAGGCTAATAGACAACAAAATATAAACGCCTTGATGGGTGCGCAAGAGGTGTGTTTTTCTTACGGACTAACCACAGTAAATGATGCGGGTCTCGATAAAGAAATTATTGAGATGATTGATAGTTTACAAACCGCTGGCGATTTGCAAATGCGTGTCTATGCGATGATTAGCAATAAAGCCAAAAACCTAGACCATTACCTCAATACGGGTAAAGTAAAAACAGATTACCTTAATGTACGATCGGTAAAGGTGTATGGCGATGGTGCTTTGGGTTCCAGAGGTGCGGCTTTAAGGGAAGCTTATAGTGATAAGCACGGTCATTTTGGAGCGATGATTACTCCCGCAGATGAGATGAATGCCCTGGCAAAACGTATCGTAAAAGCAGGCTACCAGATGAATACACACGCCATAGGTGATAGTGCAAATGTGGTGGCTTTGCGCGCCTATAAAGATGCATTAAAAACTACAGATGACCCACGCTGGAAAATTGAGCACGCCCAGGTAGTCTCTGCGCAAGACTTTGATTATTTTGGCGATAAGATATTGCCTTCTGTACAACCTACGCACGCGACAAGCGATATGTATTGGGCAGAAGATAGAGTAGGGGCACATCGTATTAAGGGTGCCTATGCCTATAAAGATTTACTCAAAAAATCTGGGAGAGTGATTTTAGGAACCGATTTTCCGGTAGAAAGTGTGAATCCGTTTTATACCTTTTATGCTGCCGTTGCCCGTAAAGATTTAAAACAGTATCCAGAAGGAGGCTATCAGATGGAAAATGCGCTTTCGCGAAAAGAAACCCTGCAAGGAATGACCATTTGGGCTGCCTATTCTAATTTTGAAGAAAATGAAAAAGGGAGTATCGAACCTGGTAAATTTGCAGATTTTGTCATCCTTCCTAAGGATATTATGACGATGCCCGAAGATGATATCCCTAATATGTATGTAAACGATACTTATGTAGCTGGAAAGCGTGTTTATACCATACCTAAGTGAAAAATCAACACGAACTACTTATTGAACTAGCGCATTATAAAATGCCTTTTGGTAAATATAAAGGCAGTTATCTAGTAGATATACCTGAAGCCTATTACATCTGGTTTAACCAACGTGGGTATCCCGAAGGCAAGCTGGGCAGACTCTTTAAAGAAGTGTATGAGATTAAAGTAAATGGTCTGGAAGATATGATACGCGACATACGGCAAAAATTTCCTAAGCCTAGTAATTTGAAGTGATTAGTTTTTAGTCTGTAGTGGGTAGTCGTTAGTTGTAGTCTGTAGTCTCTAGTCTCAAACTAAATCCCCTTATGAATTATAAATATCGCTGGGCGTTTGTGTAAGTCAGGCATTGCGGCTTTCCAGTTGGCAGCGCTTTGGGTAACAATGTACTCTGTGGCTAGAGTGATATCACAGGCTACGCAAACTTGAGTTTCTGGATGTACGGCGCTTACAATATCTTGTAGCATCTTATCATTACGATATGGGGTTTCTATAAACAACTGGGATTGGCCAGCATCATGAGAGAGTTTTTCCAATCGTTTTAACTCCTGCTTACGTTGTTTCTGTTCGATAGGGAGATAGCCATTAAAAGCAAAGTTTTGCCCATTCATACCACTCGCCATCATCGCCATTAAGATAGAAGAAGGACCTACAAGAGGTACTACTTTTATGCCTTTACTATGAGCAATTTTTACAACTTCGGCACCAGGATCTGCCACGCCAGGTACGCCAGCATCAGAAAGAAGACCTACGGGTATACCATGCATACAAGGCTCTAAATAGCTAGGGATTTCTGAAGCTTCGGTAAATTTATTGAGTAGATTAAGCTGTAAAGAAGGCTGTGATTTTCCTGATGATATAGCCTTTATGGAGCGTCTTGCGGCTTTCTCATTTTCTACAATATAGTGGTCTATCATTTCCACTACTTTCTTTACAGAAATGGGGAGTACTTCTAGGGCGCTGGTTTCGCCTAGTGTTGTTGGGATTAAATATAACTTTCCTTTTGGGGTACCCTTCATATTATTGAACAACCAACTTTATAGTTTGTGACGTATTGGATAAGCGCGCCATATAAATACCAGTGCTCAATTGTTGTACCGAGAAAGGAGTCGTCTTGCCCTGTATCAGCTCGCTTTGTACAAGTTTTCCGTTGAGGTCATAGATGTCGAGGTACTCTGCTTTCGCGAAAGCTGGATACTCCAACACTACTTCATTTTTTGCAGGATTAGGAAATACGCTAGCCATAGATAAACGGTTTTCGTCTATGCTTAACGCATCTAGATCTACTATTCTATAAATAGAGCCTGATCCCAAAGCAGCCGTGTATAGCTCATTGTTTTGATCAACACCAAAAGAAACAAAGGCATTTCCACCAAAACTATCACTAAAAACAATCTCACCTGGATTTGCGGCGTCTGTATAGATAAACTCATTACTCACAGTATCTGCAAAAATGTACAGGCCTTGTAAGGAAGGGAATTCACTACCGCGATACACGTGACCGCCTACCACACTTCTACGAACAGAAGTTTGTGCGTATTGTGCTACAGGAAAAGTAAGTTCTGAAGCGTCGGGACATCCAGACGTATTAAAGGGCGAATTGCCTTCATAACAACGCCATCCAAAATTCGCTCCTCCTTCTAGACTAAAATCAATTTCTTCTACGGCGTTTTGACCTACATCACCTATCCATAAACCACCCGTTTCTGGGTCAAAAGAAATTCTAAAGGGATTACGCAATCCATAATGGTATATCTCTCCTCTAAAACTCGAATCATCCACAAAAGGGTTTGTATCTGGGATACTATAATTAAGACCGGTATCTTGGTTATCAATATCTATGCGCAGTATTTTCCCCAATAATATTCCTGTATTTTGAGCTCGGTTTCCTGGGTCACCACCACTACCGCCATCACCCATAGTACAATACAAATATCCGTCAGGACCAAAGGCCAGACCACCCGCATTGTGATTGGAAAAGGGCTGATCTACTTCTAGAATAATAAATTCACTATTGGGATCTGCAGTATCGGGATCATTAGGGTCTACAGTAAATCTAGAAATACGAGTATCTCCACTAGGATTAATATAATTCACAAAAAAGAAACCATTAGTAGCATAATCTGGATGAAAGGCCAGTCCCAATAAACCTCTTTCATTACCTGCTGTATTTACAGTAATGTCTAAAAAAGGCTCGCTATTAACGCTACCATCACTTTGTACAATCTGTATGGAACCGCCTTGCTCTGCAATAAACAAGCGATCATCTCCTACATTTTGAATATCCAGTGGCTGCGAAAAGCCGCTAGCAAAAAGCTCTATTCCTATTTCAGGAATTTGCGCATAAAATAGACTTGTGAATGAGAGACATAAACTCAATATGAGGTACTTTTTCATAAGATGCATTTTTTTAAAGATACAAAAAGGCGCTAAGACGAGAAAGATTTGTATAGACTATCACAAGCTTGTTCGAGCATATCATACACTCTATCAAAACCATCATCCATACCGTGATATGGATCAGGTACATCTACTTTCTCTCCTGGAAATAGCGTGTCTAAAATCATACTTACCTTGGCTTCTTCCTCTGGTGTTTTTGCAAGGCGCAGTACGTTTTCTAGATTGGAACTATCCATAACATAAATATGATCGAAGTTGGCAAAATCCTTATGCGAAAATTGGCGACCTCTCAATTGCGAAATGTCCAATCCGTTTTTTCTGGCTACAGCCACGCTTCTTGGATCTGGTGGATTTCCTACGTGCCAAGGTCCTGTTCCTGTGCTATCTACTTCAAAAAGTGTAGGGTCTAATTTGTCACGTAAGATGCCTTCGGCGAGCGGAGAACGGCAAATATTGCCCAGACAGACCATTAAGATTTTAGTTTTAGACATTAGAGGCTTGTTTTGATAGTTGTAATGCAAACCAGAATACATCTTTAGTATTTCTCTGATAGTTGGAAGAGTTTGATTTTCTTCACTAGCATTATGATGTATTATCTAGGTTTAAAAATACGGATAAGTACGCTTTCGCGAAAGCGAGAAAAAATAAAAAACCCTAACAAACTACATTGCTAGGGTTTTTTATTTTAAGTCAGGTTTAATTATACTGTTAATTTCTTATTTAAATCTTCCACATATTTTCTAAACTGCTTATCTGTAGAAGCAAGGTTATCTACTGTTTTACAAGCGTGTAGTACTGTGGCGTGATCGCGTTGTCCTATTTGAGAACCTATGCTAGCTAGAGATGCTTTCGTAAGTTTTTTGGCAAAGAACATCGCTAGTTGTCTCGCTTGAACAATATGACGTTTACGCGTTTTGGATTGCAAGGTATCTACATCCATCTGGAAGTAATCAGAAACAATTTTCTGGATATAATCTATGGATACTTCTCTTTTAGTATGCTTCACATAATTATCTACAATTTTCTTTGCAAGATCTAATGTGATTTCTTTTTTATTGAATGAAGAGTGTGCTATTAAAGAAATAATTGCTCCTTCAAGCTCTCTGATATTCGTTTTAATATTATTTGCAAGAAACTCTACAATTTCTTCTGGCATCTCTACACCGTCTTGATAGAGTTTATGTTTAATGATAGAAATACGAGTCTCAAACTCAGGATGTTGTAACTCTGCAGATAATCCCCATTTAAAACGGGATAGTAAGCGTTGTTCGATATCCTGCATATCTACAGGGGCTTTATCACTAGTGAGGATAACTTGTTTTCCGTTTTGATGTAAGTGATTAAAAATATGGAAGAAAACATCTTGTGTTCCTGCCTTGCCACTCAAGAGCTGTATATCATCTACAATAAGGATATCGATTACTTGATAGAAATG
>CAZXMY010000006.1:0-22282 GCA_964641325.1 uncultured Flavobacteriaceae bacterium
AAATTAAGCTGACTATAGGTATTAAAAATAGAAAAGAAGGATTGATTACCCGGCACTGGACTTAATAAAGCCAGCGGCACATCATCAAATGTTTTACCAACCTCTGTAGATATATTAAGCTGTCCAAAACCACCCACACGTATACCCTTTTTAAAGGAAAATTGTAATTTATCGTAAGCAAAATCACTATTTAGAGTTCCTTCTAAGCCTCTAGTATAACTTAAAAAGAAGGTTGGAAACCACTCATTTGCGGTCCTGCGTTCCACCCCAAAACCGGCTGTTTTCTTTCCTGGCTCCCAGATTCCCGTAAACACGACCTCTGCCTGAGTTAGTTCTCCCGTAGTACTGGTTTGCGTTTCATCTGTAAAATAATCCAAACTAAAAGTAGGAGAAGCAGATGATAAACTACGTCGCGATAAGTCTGTTCTTAAAATAAGGTTTCTCAAAGGCTCAATCTCCACAGCAACATTAGCCAGTTCTATAGAAGTTAATCGATCATTAGAGGCCGTATTAACTAGAGATGAAGATGCTAGATTTCTTCCCAAAACATCTCTTGAGGTGGTCAGACTTGCTCCTATTTGCTCGACATCTTTACGGTAACCTCCAGAAAATATAAGCCTACTTTTCTTATGTACTAACCATTTCCCAGAGAGACCGTACTTAAATCTCTGATCTTTAAATCCGTAAGCTCCAAAACCTTCTAGACGCCATAAATCGTTTTGACCAAAATAAGTACGACCTCCAGCTCTCAGTCTAAGACCTTCTACCTCATTAAACCCAAAAGTAGAAAATATAGGACCATAGTCTAAATTAAGATCTGTAAACTCGTAATAACCCGAAGCGAGCACAGAACCAAGATTATACAGATTTCTAAACTTCTTTACCGTTTTTAAGGTATCCAGCATTTTATAAACACCCTGTTCATCTTTGTTAAGCTGTTCTTGTCGGTTTGCTTCCCAAAAGTCATCATTCCTATTGTAGACGTCTTTGTCGTAATTATAGACTTCCTTATCATAAAAATCCTTTTCTAAAGGTTTGTCAAACTCATAGTTATCATACAAGGTTGTGCGCTTACCATAAAGTCCACGAGATTCTTCTTTCTTTCTAAAGGCAAAATCAGATAGAAAGTAATCTTTCTTGAGTAAAAAGGTAGAATCGTTCTCTATATTGAACTCTTGCTCCATATAAATCTCTTTGACCCAGTTAATATTTGCACTTTTAGAAAGCTGCATATTAATCTCCTTTATGGCAAAAGTCGTATCGTTAACCCAAAAGTCTCCTTTAAAAGTAAGCTCATTAGACCTTCTAGGGTAATAAATAATATTGTAACACCATTTGTTGTCTATAAAGGTACTGTCTGCTAGTACATAATTGTACGTCTGTATACCTGTTCTGGAAATAGGGCTAGTAAAACTTTTATCAAAAAATTGTAGATAATTGTCATACACATTATACTGGTTATATAAGTCCTTAACAAATGAGATAATCGTTTGGTTTTCACTAAACCCACTATTCTTATTTCCTTCTAAAACTTCCTTCTCTTTATTAAGCAGATTATCGCCATAAACTTTGGACACAGCTTCGTTTATAAAAATAGGGAGATAGGTTTTACCCGTAACACGAGAGGTATCCGTCTCTTCAAATATAAACTCCATACCCCTAAAAAGCCGACTGTTAATAAGAGCACTATCTATGGTATTAAGGTCAAATTCTAGTTTCTCATATTTATCATATTTATACTGTTTGTATTGCCTTAAACCATTTTGCTTTTTATTGAGCCATATCTTTCTTAGGATAGCAATAGCAGGATTCTCTGCTTCGTCTTTGGAAGTTTTCCCTGTAAAAATAAAAACCTCATCTATAGCTTCTGCACCTTGAGATAGCGTAATTACCATCTCATAATTTACCTTTTCCTGAAGGGTAATGGTTTGTTCTTCAAACCCTACAAATGACACATTAATCTTGTCCCATGTTGTCTCAGACTCTATGTAAAATCGCCCATTTTCATTAGTGATTGTTCCTTCGTTAGATCCCACAAAAACGATATTTGCAAAGGGAACCGGATCTCCTTGATCATCAAATACTTCTCCGCTCACTTTTGTTTGAGCCGTTAGCAAGGTGGTAAAAAATAATAAGCCTAATAGGGCTATTTGTTTCAACATATATAAAAAATAAACCCCGCCTTCTAAAAAGCAGGGTGTAAATATAAGATGCTTTCGCGAAAGCGTTATTTATACATCACTTTTTTAACAGCTTTTATAACATCATCGCTGTTCGGCAACCATTCGGCGAGAAGAACTGGCGAGTAAGGCGCTGGTGTATCTGCCGTATTAATTTTTATAATAGGCGCATCTAAATAATCAAAGGCCTGCTCTTGTACTTGGTACGTAATTTCAGTAGATACATTACCAAAAGGCCACGCTTCTTCTAAAATTACCAATCTATTGGTCTTCTTAACCGAATCTATTATGGTTTTATGATCCATAGGACGTACGGTTCTAAGATCAATTATTTCACAGGAAATCCCGTCGTTTTCAAGAGTATCTGCTGCTTTATAGGCTTCTTTAATTATTTTACCAAAAGAAACAATTGTAACATCTGCGCCTTCTCTTTTAATATCTGCAACGCCTATTGGCAAAACATACTCTCCATCAGGCACTTCTCCTTTATCACCATACATTTGCTCAGACTCCATAAATATAACAGGATCATTATCTCTAATAGCTGCTTTTAAAAGCCCTTTTGCATCATAGGGATTAGAAGGAACGATTACCTTTAATCCTGGAGTATTTGCAAACCAGTTTTCAAATGCTTGAGAGTGTGTTGCCCCTAACTGGCCTGCCGACGCAGTTGGACCTCTAAAAACAATAGGGCAAGGAAACTGTCCACCAGACATCTGTCTAATCTTAGCAGCATTATTTATAATCTGATCTATTCCTACCAAGGAGAAGTTAAACGTCATATACTCTACAATGGGTCGACAACCAGTCATAGTACTTCCTACGGCTATTCCTCCAAAACCAGCTTCGGCTATAGGGGTATCAATCACACGATCTGCACCAAACTCATCTAACATTCCTTTTGATGCTTTATAAGCACCATTATACTCTGCAACTTCCTCGCCCAAAAGATATACAGATGCATCACGACGCATTTCTTCACTCATTGCCTCACAAACGGCTTCTCTAAACTGGATTGTTCTCATATTGTTAAAACCGTTTACAACGGTTATCTTATTTATGGTGTAAGGTTTTAATCCTTTATTCACCTAATTCATATCATATACTCTTAATGAAGAGCAACACAAAAATAAGCATTTAGATGGGCTTCAAAAATTGAATTTTTGTAAAATTTTATTATGCACGCATAGTACTTTAGTGTTTTTATGCCTATTTTTGTGTCGAAATCGAAATAGTAGTGAATTTAGCCATTTCATAATGCGCTAAAATTCCTTTAAATAAAAGTAAATAATTATGAAAATACTCGTTTGTATAAGTCACGTTCCAGACACCACTTCTAAAATTAATTTTACAGATAACGACACGCAGTTTGATACTAACGGAGTCCAATTTGTTATTAATCCTAATGATGAGTTTGGATTAACCAGAGCGATGTGGTTTAAAGAAAAACAAGGCGCTTCTGTAGATGTGGTAAATGTAGGAGGAGCAGAAACAGAATCAACATTGCGCAAAGCGCTTGCCATTGGAGCAGACACTGCAATACGTATTAATACTCCGGCAACAGATGGATTACAAGTAGCCAAAGAGCTCGCTGCAGTCGCTAAAAACGGAAATTATGACCTTATTATAGCGGGTCGTGAATCTATTGACTATAATGGTGGTATGGTACCGGGAATGCTCGCTGGATTAACGGGTGCTAATTTTGTAAACACCTGTATTCATCTCGAAGTAGAAGGAACAAATGCCACGGCAACCCGTGAAATAGATGGCGGTAAAGAAACTGTAACGACATCATTGCCTTTAGTAATTGGAGGTCAAAAAGGACTCGTAGAAGAAAGCGATCTTCGTATACCTAATATGAGAGGAATTATGATGGCTCGCAAAAAGCCTCTTACTGTTGTTGAACCTTCTGGAGCAGATGCTAACACAGCAGCTGTAGCCTTTGAAAAACCTGCACCTAAAGGAGCAGTGAAGCTTGTAGACAATGTAGACGATCTTATCAATTTATTACACAACGAGGCGAAAGCCATATAACCAAGTTATGAGTACAGAGTGCATCGTTTGCTAAAACGTATAACTCTTAACTTAAAACTCAAAACACAAAAATATGTCAGTACTAGTATATACAGAATCAGAAAATGGCAGCTTTAAAAAGACTGCTTTTGAAGTAGCCTCTTATGCAAAGGGCATTGCAGAAATGACGGGAACGACCGTAACCGCTATATCTATTAATGCAGAAGACGCAGCCGCTCTTGGTAATTATGGCGTGGACAAAGTGCTTAATGTAACTAACGATAAATTAAAAAGTTTTAATGCAAACGCTTTCGCGAAAGCAATAGCTCAGGCAGCACAATCAGAAAACGCAGGCGTTGTTGTTTTAAGCCAAAGTGCAGATGCAAAATATCTCGCAGGATTACTTGCTATCCAATTAGAAGCAGGGTATGCCTCAAATGTAGTGGCCTTGCCAGAAAGTGCAGCACCATTTAAGGTAAAAAGAACTGCTTTTACGAACAAAGCCTTTAGCCACACCCAAATTACTACAGATGTAAAAATTGTAGGTCTTGGCAAAAATGCTTTTGGCCTTAAAGAAACTTCTGGCGCAGCCACAGCAGAAAATTTCGAGCCTTCATTATCGGATACAGATTATGGCGTTAACGTTCAATCTATAGATAAAGCTTCAGACAAAGTATCTATTGCAGATGCAGAAGTCGTAGTATCTGCAGGTCGCGGTCTCAAAGGACCAGAAAACTGGGGAATGATAGAAGAAATGGCAGAAATACTTGGTGCAGCCACAGCCTGTTCTAAGCCCGTATCTGATTTGGGATGGAGACCTCACGGCGAGCACGTAGGGCAAACGGGAAAACCCGTAGCTTCCAATCTTTATATCGCTATTGGAATTTCTGGAGCCATACAGCACCTTGCCGGCATTAATTCCTCGAAAGTAAAAGTGGTAATTAACAGTGACCCAGAAGCACCTTTCTTTAAAGCCGCAGATTATGGTATAGTGGGAGACGCTTTTGAGATTGTACCTCAACTTAATGAGAAACTCAAAGCTTTTAAAGCAGCAAATAGCTAGAATATTATAGGATATCCTTTTACAAAAGCAGCCAACTCTGGCTGCTTTTTCTATTTTAAGCCCTTCTTAACTCCGTTAAGTTTTCCTATTTTTGCATTTATGAGTTTAGTGCGCTTAAACATTAAAGGAATCTCCTACAGCCAAACCCAAAATGGTGCCTACGCACTTATTCTGAATGAAGTAGATGGAGAACGTAAATTACCTATCGTTATTGGAGCTTTTGAGGCACAATCTATAGCAATAGCTTTAGAAAAAGAAATACGACCACCTAGACCTTTAACCCACGATCTTTTTAAAAATTTTGCAGACCGCTTTGATATTGTTATAAAACAAGTCATTATTCATAAACTAGTAGATGGCGTGTTCTATTCCAGCATTATATGTGAGAGAGACAAAATAGAAGAAATTATTGATGCGCGAACGAGTGATGCTATATCGCTAGCCTTACGATTTCAAGCCCCTATTTTTACGTATAAAAATATCTTGGATAAAGCAGGTATTTACCTTAAAGGGAATACAGATCCAGATAAATTTACCGAAGAAGATGAGGTTCTTATGGACGAAATTATGCTGGAAGATGAACCTGTGCAATCAGGCGACTCCAATGATCTCAACAAAAAGTCACTACAGGAATTACATACTCATTTAGAACAAGCTGTGAATAATGAAGATTATGAACTTGCAGCCAGACTTAGAGACGAAATCTCAAAACGTAATTAAGAAATATTAGATGAATCTGCTGTTTTCTTATTTTTTGACTACTACTTTATCATCTCATACGTTACTTCAAGATACTTCAACTAAAATTGCATTAGATCCAGACATTGGAGTGGGTCTTTCTGCATCGAGTATTGGACGCGGGATTATTGGAATGCTGTTTCTTATAGCCGTTTGCTTTGCTCTAAGCAGCAATCGCGGTAAAATAAACTGGAAACTTGTTTTAACAGGTTTGGCTTTACAATTACTATTTGCTGTTCTTGTACTCAAAGTAGATTTTGTTGCCACTGCATTTGATTGGATTTCTAGAAAAGTAGTCGAGTTTTTAAATATTGCAGAGCAAGGAGCTCTTTTTGTTTTTGGCAAACTTGTAGATCCTTCGGCGAGTATGGGATATATCTTTGCTTTTAAAGTGCTCCCTACTATTGTTTTTTTCTCAGCATTTACTTCGCTTTTATATTACTTAGGCCTCTTGCAAATAATCGTAAAGGGTCTTGCTTGGGTTATGAGTAAAACCATGAGACTCTCTGGTGCAGAGAGTTTAGCCGCAGCAGCAAATATATTTATAGGACAAACAGAAGCCCCTCTAGTTGTAAAACCCTATCTGGACACTATGTCTAAGTCAGAAATGTTATGTCTTATGGTAGGTGGAATGGCCACCATAGCGGGAGGAGTTCTAGCTGCGTTTATTGCCTTTTTGGGTGGAGATAGTATCGCCGAGCAAGCCATTTTTGCAAAGCATCTATTAACAGCTTCTATAATGAGTGCACCGGCGGCCATTATTGTAGCTAAGATTCTTTATCCCGAAACAGAAAATGTCAATCGATCGCTAGATATCTCTAAAGAAAAAGTAGGTAGCAATATTCTAGACGCTATTTCTAGAGGCACAACAGACGGCTTAAAACTTGCTGTAAATGTAGGTGCTATGCTTCTCGTGTTTACAGCTCTGATGGGAGTTCTTAATTGGTTCTTGGGAGATTTGATAGGTAGCTGGACAGGTCTTAATGACACTATAGCTTCATTAACTAACTCGCGCTATTCTTCCCTCTCAATGGAGTTTTTATTAGGTAACCTCTTTGCCCCTGTTGCCTGGATTATAGGTGTTCCCGCAGAAGACATTACTGTTGTAGGCCAGCTATTAGGGGAAAAAACCATACTCAATGAATTTTATGCTTACGGCACTTTAAGCACCTTAAAGGCTAGTGGCACAATCGCAAATTATAGATCCATAGTAATAGCCACTTATGCTTTATGTGGTTTTGCAAATTTTGCATCTATTGGAATCCAAATAGGCGGTATTGGAGTGCTGGCACCTTCACAAAGGGATACACTGGCTAAATTTGGGATCAAAGCGCTTATAGGAGGCACCGTTGCGGCCCTACTTACGGCTACTATTGCCGGAATGCTTATTGGATAATATTCTACAATTGACTTTTATCAGATCTCTTATTAACTTTATATTCCATTTTAACATATCTACTTACCGTATTAAAAAAAAGGTTTTTATACTTTCGTGCAAGTAATAGGTTGAGTTTTCGACAAAAAGAAACCTCAATTTAATATAAAATCAGTAACTTAATACCCAATAAAAGTCTCAAAAATAACAAGTTATGAAACTATCAAAAAATATTTTTGTTATTCTACTAACATTAATGAGCACCTTAACTATTGCTCAAGAAACTACAGAGCTTGTAGAAATTAAAGGAAGAATACTCAGTAGCGATACTAAAGAAAAAATAGCAAAAGCTACCATAACTCTAGCTGGGTCTAATCTAAGTACGGTTTCTAATCTTGAAGGTAAATTCGCTTTAAAAATTCCGAAGTCTGAAGAAGCCCAAGAACTAATTATTACGGCATTAGAGCACAAAGAAAAGGTAATTACACTTTCTCAAAACTTAAATAAAACGCTTAAAATAGAATTGAATTCTGAAGTCATTAGCCTAGACGCTGCTAACCTAATAGCCTATACTAACGCTAAGGAACTCGTAAAGCGTGTGCTTGGCAAGCGCAAAGACAATTATCTAGAGCAAAAAACATTAATGACTGCATTTTATAGAGAGACTATTAAAAAACGTAGTAAAAATGCATCTCTTGCAGAAGCAGTAGTCAACATTTACAAACAGCCTTATGGAAATAGTAAGAGAGACGAAGTAAAAATGCTTAGATCGCGTAAAGACACAGACTATACTAAATTAGATACCATTGCTTTAAAATTGCAAGGAGGTCCTTTTAGCACCTTGTTTGTAGATGTTGTAAAATATCCAGAATTTATTTTTAATCCCGATATAATAGAAGCCTATGAGTTTAAATTCGGAAAGATTTCTGAAATTAATGGTGGCAATGTATTAGTCGTTAATTTTAAACAAAAAGATGAAGTAACAACACCGCTTTACGAAGGGAAATTGTACATAAACGGAGCCACTCTTGCACTTGTAAAAGCATCTTACTCCTTGAAACTAACTAATATTAAAGAAGTAAATGAGCGTTATGTACGCAGTAAACCTTCAGATGTAAAAATTAAACCTCGTAATATTTCTTACGAAGTAAACTATAGAGAAAAAGATGGTAAATGGGTATATGGATATAGTAAAGCAGATCTCTCTTTTGAAGTAAAAAAAAGACGTAAACTTTTTAAATCTATTTACACCCTTTCTTGCGAAATGGCCATTACAGATTGGCAAACAGATGCTGGCGACAAACTATGGGGCAATGAAGCTAAAATAGATCAATATATTATTATGGCGGATCAGAATGTAGGTTTTGGAGATCCAGATTTTTGGGGAGAGTACAATGTAATCGAACCTGAAAAATCTATAGAAAGTGCTATTAAGAAAATACAGCGCAAGCTAGTAAAAGATCAAAAAAATAGCACAGGCCTTGGAGGGCAATAAGAACTGATTAGTTAATAACTACTAATAACTACAAGCACCTTTGGTTGTTCAAAACCAAAGGTGTTTTTATTTTTAAACGCTTTCGCGAAAGCATTTTTAAACACACCCATATGCAACAATATCATGACCTAATGCGCCACGTGATGGAGCATGGGAATACAAAAGGAGATCGAACGGGAACAGGAACAAAAAGTGTTTTTGGGTATCAAATGCGTTTTGATTTATCGGAAGGTTTTCCAATGGTTACTACAAAAAAACTACACCTTAAATCCATTATTTACGAATTACTCTGGTTTCTTAATGGTGATACAAATATTGGCTATTTACAGGAAAATGGTGTGCGTATATGGAATGAATGGGCAGATGAGAATGGGGATCTAGGTCCTGTTTATGGTCATCAGTGGCGTAACTGGAACAGTGAAAATCTAGATCAAATTACAGACGTAATTCACACCTTAAAAAACAACCCAAATAGTAGACGTATGCTTGTGAGCGCATGGAACCCTAGCGTATTACCGGATACTTCTGTTAGTTTTGGAGAGAATGTAGCCAATGGAAAAGCCGCCTTACCTCCTTGCCATGCCTTCTTTCAATTTTATGTGGCAGATGGAAAACTATCCTGCCAGCTCTACCAGCGCAGTGCAGATATTTTTCTAGGTGTCCCTTTTAATATTGCTAGTTATGCCCTACTTACTATGATGATGGCTCAAGTATGTGGATATGAAGCTGGAGATTTTGTTCATACCTTTGGAGATGCTCATATTTACAGTAATCACTTTGATCAGGTGAAGCTTCAATTATCTAGAGAAATACGTAAATTGCCCACTTTAAAAATAAATCCTGAGGTAAAAGACATCTTTGGCTTCAAATTTGCAGACTTTACTTTAGAAAATTACGATCCGCATCCGCACATTAAAGGTGCAGTTGCTATTTAACAAACTAAATTATCAAAATGAAGAAATTATTATTGGTTGCCTTTTTATTAATGGGTGCAGTGAGCTTTGCTCAAGAAGGAGTACATATGAAAAGATCAAACACACTTATCATAGCAGAAGTTCCTCCTACTTGGCCTGGATGCGATGGCTCCATTAATCAAAAAAACAATTGCTTTAGACAGAAGCTCGCAAACCATGTGGTACAAGGATTTAAATTCCCTAAAGGCCACAAAGCGGGAACAAAAGTGGTGGTGGAAATGATTGTAAATAAAGAAGGAAAGCCAGAAATTAAAAATATGAATGGCGGATCTCCTGCTTTGCAAGCAGAAATAAAAAGACAAATTATGTCTATGCCTGAAGTAAAACCTGGACATATGGGAGGAACCCCAAAAGAAAGCACTTTTAAATTGCCGTTTACTTTTTAAATAGTAACTCCAATCAAGTTAATTCTTAAAATGCAGCCTGGACAGCAATAAGGTAAAGATGTAGGCGTATTATACAGCCTTCCTATTACTTTTAAACTTGAAGATAAAAAGAGCAGGAAGAAAAGTTAATATTCTTTAAAAAGAACTTTATAAATGTGATGTCTAAAGGACGTCACATTTTTTTTGCACCATTTGTAATTAATTATCTAGAATATCAAGCAGCGTTTTCAAATCGTCTTCTGTATTGTAATAGTGGAATCCCACGCGTATCCCTTCTCCTCTTTCTATACACAATATATCATTTTCTAATAAGCGCTTATACAAAGCGTGATTACCTTTTATGTTAAAGATATTGCTATGCTCCTTTCCCTCGTGCACTGCACCCTGCAAGAGATCTCTTTCAATAAACGCCTCTTTTGCTTTTTTAGAAAGACTTTTTATGGTTTTGTCTATGCTAGGCATGCCTATGTCCTGTATAAGATCTATTGCGGCACCTAGACTTCCAAAGTTTAACGTATCAAGATGCCCTGGCTCAAATAGCCCTAAAAAACTTCCTTCTAATGGCTTATATTCTCCCTGCAACGAACCAAAATTTAGTGTTTCCCCCTCTAGATGTTGCAAGACCTGATCTTTAAACATAAAAAAAGCATTACCATAACCCGCGTTTAACCATTTGTATGCACTTGCCCCAAGCACATCCAATGCCGAGTTTTCAAAATCAAATATTTCTGTTCCCAAATATTGCGTCCCATCAGCACAGAAAAGAGTCTCCGGATATCGCGTTTTAAGTCCTTTCAGAAATTCTTGATCTATTTTAATGCCGTTAAGCCATTGTACTAGGGAAAAGGCAAATATATGGGGTTGCGCTTTCGCGAAAGCTACCTCTATCTCCTCTTCCAAGCTAGCATTTACCTGCACATAATTCACCTCAAAATTACCAGAACTAAAAGGCCAATTGACCGAAGGGTAATCCTGCGCTAAAAGGAGTACTTTATGCTTTTTAGGCATAAGAGACACTAAGGTGTTAAAACCCGAAGAAAAGTTTGTTCGCAATCCCACTCTATTGGGAGCACAATTAAAAAGAGCACCTACTTTCTCCCGAACTTCCTGTAGGATTTCTCCCTCATTAATTTTGAGTAAGCTACCTTTAATGAAGAAATCTAAATCGTGATTTTGTCGCCATTCTAGAACAGCTTCTGGAAGCAAACCACTGGCTGGGGTATTAAGATAGGTATATTGCCCTGTAATTGGAAAGTGATTTTTATAGATGCTCATTCTTTTTTGTGCAATTTAAAAGTGGTAATTTTATATCATAAAGGTCGGACATAATGGGGATATTCTCAAAAAAAGGAACAGCACAAATAGATCCAGAACAAAAGGAGCTCATAGAACATGCTCAAAACAGAGTGCGCCAGAAAAAAAGGCTCTATTATCACTTTGTTTTGTTTCTGGCGGGAGCTATTGTACTTATTGTAATTAACCTGGCTCTTGGAATTGGTAAAGAGTACAAATTATTTGGAATTGATTGGTTCGTTTGGGCAATACTTTTTTGGTGCTTTTTACTACTTGTACA
Organism: uncultured Flavobacteriaceae bacterium; assembly: GCA_964641325.1. GTDB lineage: Bacteria > Bacteroidota > Bacteroidia > Flavobacteriales > Flavobacteriaceae > Dokdonia. Next base: position 11,798 of record CAZXMY010000006.1, read on the forward strand.
CTTAATTAATGTTTTTGTTCTTGGAGCTTTTATGAATAAAAAATGGGAAGATTTTCAGATTGAAAAATTAGTGCAAAAACAAAAAGATAAGATTGAAGAACTGCAAAAGCAGATAGACGCAGATATGCCCTTACCGAAAAAAAAAACGCCACTTCCCAAATCAGAAACAATCGTCACCATAGACCCGAATTCTCCCCTATGATTACTATGATTGCTGCCGCTTCAGAAAACAATGCCTTAGGCAAAGACAATACCCTTTTATGGCATTTGCCCGATGATTTTAAACATTTTAAAAATCGTACTACAGGACATCACATTATTATGGGGCGTAAAACCTGGGAATCTTTTCCTAAACCTTTACCTAATCGCACTCATATCGTGATTAGTCGTAATAAAGAGTATCATGCTCCAGATGCAATTGTAGTGCATCACATTAAAGATGCTCTTGCTTTTGCCCGAGAAGATTCGCACACCTTTATTATAGGCGGTGGAGAGATTTATGCGCTGGGATTAGAGTACGCAACGCATATTGAGCTTACAAGAGTTCATGGTAGTTTTGAGGCAGATGCCTTTTTTCCTGAGATAGACACAAGCTTATGGGAACTCCAAGAAAGTACGTTTCACGATACAGATGAGCGACATAAACATGCTTTTACTTTTGAAACTTGGGTAAAGCGATAGAGAGGTCAAACACATTGCCTATTTTTGTAATAACAAACCAACTATTAATACACCAATATGAATGCATATATTTTTCCCGGCCAAGGAGCACAATTTACAGGAATGGGTCTCGACCTTTTTGAGGGATCTCATGAGGCTCAAGACATGTTTCTTAAAGCCAATGATATTTTAGATTTTGCGATAACAGATGTCATGTTTGAGGGCGAAGCCGAAGAACTTAAGCAAACTAAGGTCACACAGCCAGCCATTTTTTTGCATTCTGTTATTTTGAGTAAAGTTTTAGGAGACAGCTTTAAGCCTGATATGGTAGCAGGACATTCTCTGGGAGAGTTGAGTGCTTTAGTAGCTAATGGCACGCTAAATTTTGAAGACGGCTTACAACTGGTTTCTAAAAGAGCCATAGCTATGCAAAAAGCTTGTGAAGTGCAAGAATCTACTATGGCCGCCGTGCTTGGACTTGAAGATAAAGTAGTACAGGACGTTTGTGAGGCCACATCGGGTATTGTGGTTCCTGCGAACTATAATTGTCCTGGACAACTCGTTATTTCTGGAGAAGTAAACGCTATAGAAGCGGCCTGTGAAACAATGAAAGAAAAAGGTGCTCGTCGCGCCCTCATACTGCCCGTAGGTGGCGCTTTTCATAGTCCTCTTATGGAACCTGCAAGAGAAGAGTTGGCTGCAGCCATAGAGAATACTACCTTCAATAAACCAAGTTGCCCTATTTATCAAAATGTTACTACAACAGCTGTAATAGATCCTTCTGAGATTAAGAAAAATTTAATTGCGCAACTTACTGCACCTGTAAAATGGACTCAGAGCGTACAACAAATGATTGAAGATGGTGCTACTCATTTTACAGAAGTAGGTCCAGGGAAGGTGCTTCAGGGATTAATGCGAAAAATTAACAGAGAAGTCACTGCAAATGGGGCAATCCTGCCTGAAAAATAAAAAAAGACATAAAAAAGGGCCAACCCTAAGCAAAAATTGACCCCTTTAAAAAACTAAATTCAAGTGTTTAGTGGTTTACCGTTTTTTTGAGTTTATCAGATCCTTTTTCAATTACCTGACCCGCTTTATCTTTTACACCGTTTGCAGCTTCTTTTACTGCATCACCTGCTTTATTTACTGCATTTCCTGCAGCATCTTTAGCCATACCCGCGGCGTTATCTACCGCTTCTCCTGCAGCATTCACCGCATTTCCAGCCGCATCCTTAGCCATACCTGCAGCGTTATCTACTGCTTCTCCTGCAGCATTCACTGCATTCCCAGCCGCATCCTTCGCCATATCTGCAGCGTTATCTACCGCTTCTCCGGTAGCCTCTACAGCGCTATTTGCAGCTCCTTCTACAGCATCACCTGCCTCAGAAACTTTTTCGGATACTTCTCTACAAGAAGTAACACTTACGATCATAGCTAAAGCAGCTATTCCTAACATTAATTTGTTCATTTGATTTTTGTTTTGATAATTAGTTTGTTAATAGTATCACAAAATTAACTTTTTCTTACACGGAGCCCTATCTTAATGTCAAAAAGCGCATTTTATCGACCAAGTGCGCGTTTTACGCTTTCGCGAAAGCAGAATTCTATAGTTTTCATGTGAGAGTTACTTAATTTATACGTTTTTATTTGACGTACAGATTTTGCAAAGAGAAAAATCTATTCTAGTTAATTTGGAAATATTCCTAATTTTCATAAATTTACCATATGGGAATACAAGAAATACCATCGGAAATAAGACGATTTAAAGAAATCCGTGAAGATCAGGGGTTTACTCAATCCGAATTTGCAGAGCAATTAGGCTTAAAAAATAGTACTGCAGATATAGAAAGAGGTCGTACAAAATTATCGGGTCGTGTAGTAACCGAGCTCCTTCGTCTCTTTAATGTGAATCCATTATGGATTTATGGATACAGCAACCAAAAAAATCTTAATACAGATAGCGGTAATGTAAGCCCTAAAGTTGTCGTAGTCGATCAAGAAGATCAAGAGAATATGGTATTGGTTAATCAGAAAGCTGCCGCAGGATATCCTAACAATATTGCAGATGTAGAGTGGTACCAAAAACTACCCGCTTTTGATTTACCCTTGCCTCAATATAGAAATGCCACATATCGCGGTTTTCAAGTAGAAGGAGATAGTATGCTCCCCACTTTTAGACCTGATGATTGGGTACTTGCCAAAGGCGTAGAGAGCTTACAAGAGGCTAATGACAATAAAGTGTATGTTATTGTAATGCAAGATGCTGTGGTTGTAAAGAAATTACAAAAATTACCCGACTCTTCTAAGGTGATTCTTGTCTCTCTTAATGAGGAGTATGTACCTTATGAAGTTTCCATAAGTGATATCCAAGAAATCTGGCAGGTAAATAGTAAACTCACTTTTAATATTGATGCCAGTAGTGATAGTGGTCTATTAAAAGAATTACAAGCGTCTATGCAGGAGTTAAAAAGTCAACTTAAAACCTTTAAAGCCTAATGGGTTTTCTGGAGCTCTATGGTTTTTTAGAAAAGTTGCAGCAAAACAATTCTAAAGAGTGGATGGATATACATCGCAAGGAGTACAAGAGTATACGCACTTTTTTTGTCTCTTGGCTAGACGAGCTTAACGTAAAGCTAGCGCAAGTAGACCCATATTACTTTAATACGCCGGGCAAAAAAGGGATTAATCGTATCAATAACAACTTGATGTTTTATCCTAACAAACCTGTGTATAAAAATCATTTTGCTGCTGGGTTAGATCAACTTACAAAACAGGGAGACTTTTATATTGAGATCGGTCTAACACAAAACCTCCTAGCAGGAGGTTACTGGCGTCCCGAAAAAAATATCTTAAAAAGTATTAGAGAAGCCATAGATTATAATGGGGAAGAACTCCTAGCAATATTAGAAAAACCATCTTTCAAAAAGATTTTTAAAGTTTTATATCAAGACAATCCTTTAAAGAACGCGCCAAAAGGATACGCTAAAGATCACCCATATATAGAACTATTAAGGCATAAAACATTTGGGGTGGAAATCGCTTTCACTAGAGATAAAGTTCTCGACCCTTATTTTCAAGAGTATTGTATTGAAGTATATCTGGAGTTACTCCCTTTTAGAAGGTATTTGAGAGAGGCCGTAAGTGTATAGTTTTATTTTAATTGCAAATGAATATGATCATCATGACGAACGGCCTGACAGCCGTGATATCGTAGTTTAGGATGTTCCAATTTCATACGTAATCGAAGGTGTGGTTCAATAAATACTTTAGAGATTTTATCTTGTTTAAGAATCTTTAAGACAAGATCTTTTGTAGCTTTTAATGACATATGAAGACCCTTGTTAGGAGTACCCAAAGTAACATATTTAGGATAATCATATTGCCAGTATCCTTTATCCTTACAAACGGCTATTTGATCATACTCCTTTTGCCTTGGTGCTTCAAAAACGCCATAACCACTTCTAGAAGGTTTATGATTAACTACATTTCCTGATCTATCTTGATACACCAAAGATATATCAAGTTTTTTACCATCATTATGACTTAAATGTGGTAATAACGGGAAGCCATCCCAAAAAGGGAAATTTGCATCTAAGCAATGTATCTGTATTTCTGGATGGGATTTTCTCAACCCTAATGCCACTTCCTCCAAGACCACATTCATTTTAGGATTTACGTAGTTTCTATTCATTACCTCAGATAAAAACATATGAAGCTTGACATAGTCATTCGTTTTAATTCTTTCTCTGCCAAAAAAAGGAGCTACTGTAGGAACAATCAAAAAAGTGCTGCAAAGATATAGTACCATAAAACTAAGAAGGAACTTGACTCTTCTTTGTTTAAACAGCCAATAACACATAAGAAAAATAATGCCTCCTATCTGCGTAAGAAGAGTAAGCAAAAAAGCTATAAGATATACGATAAATAGTTTTAGAAATTTCACTAAGTTCGGGATAGATACTCCATAACGCAGCGTGTAGCTCCTGTATTGCTATTTATAAAGTGTCCCGAAATCATACCAGTTTGTGTTCTAAGCTTTTTATCTATTAGCAACTTAGATAGCGTACTCGTAAATTCTCGAGATCCATTAACAGCAAATAGCCCAGCTAATTGCCTTAAACGTTTGGCTTCTGGAAATTTATCAATATTCGTCCCTGTAATTATGGGTACCCCAAAAGTAGCAGGCTCTAAAATATTATGTAAGCCTGTTCCTCCAGCTGCACCTCCTACATACGCTATATCTGCATAGCTATACACTCTAGTAAGTAATCCTATAGTATCTAAAATAAGTACATCATATTCTTTTAAATTCTTTTCCTTCCATTCTGAATACAGCATAGATGGCACCCTCAAACGCTTTTGAAATCCCGCAATCTTATCTGGCCTTATTACGTGAGGTGCAAGTACAAATTTGGCGACACCTTCTTTATTATTAACAAATGAGGCCAGCATTTGATCACCTTCTGGCCATGTACTTCCACAAACGACACAAAGAGAATTTTCAACAAAGCTATCCATAAAATCAAGCCTATTATCCATTTCTATTTGCTTCGCCACTCTGTCAAAACGGGTATCCCCACTTATCACCTGATTTTCAAAACCCAATTTTGATAAGGCTTTGGATGATGCTTCATTCTGCAAGAAAAAATACTCAAACGCACCTAATGACTTTTTCATCCATTTACCATACCATTTAAAAAAAGGCTGTTGCTCTCTAAAGACACCAGAAAGCAGATAGGTTCGACAGTTAAGCTCGCGAAGTTCCTTTAAATAATTAGGCCAGAATTCATACTTTACAAAAAAAGCCATCTCTGGTTGTACGGTATCTACAAACTTTCGCGCATTAGAAGGCGTATCCAGAGGGAGATAGATGGTAGCTTTCGCGAAAGCGTTATTCCTTTTTATCTCATAACCCGAAGGTGAAAAAAAACTAAGTACAAGTTGATGATCGGAATAGTATTCTTTCATGGATTCCATAATAGGCACCGCTTGTTCATACTCTCCTAAGGAGGCAGCATGCACCCAGATAACAGGTTTATCTTTATCTAAGTCAGTTTTTAAGGTATTAAAAACCTCTTTTCGCCCATCTACAAACAAACTCATTTTCCTACTAAATAGCTTGCTCACAGGCAAAAGCCATTGCAGCAAAATAATAAGAAGATTGTATCCAAAATGCATAGTAGCTAAAATACCGCTTTGTCATAAAATACATTGGCTACGGCTCACAGATTTTGTATTTTTACCTAATTTTAGTTTATAAAAGACTGACACTTTACTCATTAAAATTCGGGTTTCCGAGAATTTTCCTATAGAATGAAAAAAATACAAATGGTAGACCTTAAAGGTCAATATGCAGGAATTAAAGAACGTGTAGACGCCTCTATACAGGAAGTTTTAAATAGTGCGGCTTTTGTAAACGGCCCTGAAGTGCACGCTTTCCAAAAGGAATTAGAAGGCTATTTAGGTGTGAAAAATGTGATTCCTTGCGCCAATGGGACAGATGCTCTGCAAATTGCACTTATGGGACTTGGCCTTAAACCAGGTGACGAAGTTATTACCGCAGATTTTACCTTTGCAGCTACAGTAGAAGTAATAGACTTACTACAACTCACCTCTGTACTCGTAGATGTAGATCCTGTAAATTTTAATATTAATACAGAGGCTGTTAAAAAGGCTATCACACCTAAAACCAAAGCCATTATCCCAATACATCTATATGGAATGGCAGCAAATATGGATGCTATTATGGAAATCGCCGAAGCCCACAATCTTTTTGTTATTGAAGATAATGCCCAAGGCATAGGGTCTACTTATACAGGTAAAGATGGTTCTAAACGAAAAACAGGAACTATAGGTCATGTAGGTACTACTTCTTTTTTTCCTTCTAAAAACTTAGGTTGCTATGGTGATGGAGGTGCTATATTTACAAATGATGATGATCTTGCCCATACATTACGTGGGATCGTTAATCACGGGATGTACAAAAGATACCACCACGATGTGGTAGGCGTTAATAGTAGACTGGATTCTATACAGGCGGCTGTTTTACGAGCAAAACTTCCTAAACTAGATAGTTATAATAATGCTAGACGAGATGCCGCGAGAAAATATTCGCAAGCTTTTGCTGGACAAGAAAAAATTATAACTCCCTATGTATGTGACAGTTGTGATTGTCATGTTTTTCATCAGTACACCCTACGTTTAAAGGATACAGATCGTGATGCGCTTGCCGCTCATCTTGTAGAAAAAGGAATCCCTCACGGCATTTATTACCCTATCCCTTTACACAAACAAAAGGCCTATCAAGACAGTCGTTATAAAGAAGAAGACTTTCCAGTGACTAATGATTTAGTGCAAGAGGTGATCTCCTTACCTATGCACACTGAGCTAGATGATGAACAAATTGATTATATTACAAAGACTATAATCGACTTTATAAATTAAAATCTTATGAAAAAATATTTTCTTTCAATCCTCATTAGTGCAATGGGGGTTTTTTGTTATGCACAAGAACGTACACTTTTGCATTGCGGTAAGCTCATAGATACCCAAAACGGTAAAGTGCTTACAGAGCAAACCATCACAGTAGAAGGCAATAAAATCATTAAGGTGGAGAAAGGCTACGCTTCCGCGAAAGCCAATGAAACCCTAATAGACCTTACAACTAAAACCGTGATGCCAGGTCTTATAGATATGCACGTGCATATAGAAGGCGAGACAAGTCCTTCTCGCTATCTAGAAACCTTTACCAAAAACAAGGCCGATGTCGCTTTTAAAGCCTATGAAATAGGAGAACGCACCCTTATGGCTGGATTTACTGGAGTAAGAGATTTAGGAGGATCAGGCGTTAATGTTTCTTTGCGGAATGCTATTAATGCAGGCACTGTAAAAGGACCACGTATTTTTACCGCAGAAAAAGCCATAGGAACGACAGGTGGTCATGCAGATCCTACAAATGGGTATCGAGAAGATCTTATGGGAGATCCAGGACCTGAAAAAGGGGTTATTAATAGTGTAGATGACGCTCGAAAAGCCGTGAGACAACGTTATAAAAACGGAGCCGATCTCATTAAAATAACAGCAACTGGTGGTGTATTGAGTGTGAGTAAAAATGGCGTCAATCCTCAATTCACACAGGAAGAGGCAAATGCTATTGTGGCCACTGCCAAAGAATATGGGATGAATGTAGCCGCTCACGCCCATGGTATTGAGGGAATGCAGCGCGCTATAAAAGCTGGAGTGCAAACCATAGAACACGGCTCTTTAATGGATAAGGAAACGGCAAAACTCATGAAACAATACAATTGCCATCTTGTCCCTACGCTATCTGCAGGTCGGTACGTGCGACAACAAGCAGATATAAAAGGATATTATCCAGATATCATTATCCCTAAAATCATGAAAGTAGATGAAGGGATTCGCGCTACTATGAAAATGGTTGTTCAGGAAGGTGTTCCCATTGCTTTTGGAACAGATGCAGGCGTTTTTCCGCATGGAGAAAATGCCAAAGAATTTGCCTATATGATAGAGACAGGTTGGTCAGAAATGTTCTCCATACAGTCCGCCACAATTACAAATGCTAGGCTCTTAGATATGGAAGGCAAATTAGGAGTGATTTCGAACGGATTTATGGCCGATATCATTGCCGTAGACGGAAATCCTATCGAAGATATTAAAATGATGGAAAAGGTTTCTTTTGTAATGAAAAACGGCATTGTTTACAAGCGCTAAATCCCTATAAAAAATACAAATGACTTATTAAAAAAACCCGTTTAGAAGTATCTAAACGGGTTTTTTATTATTTAAACTTTTATTATTAGAGTATCTACCTCTCTACAATAATAAACTCCGAGCGTCTATTAAGTTGATGCTCTTCTTCTGAACACTTCACTCCATTTGTACATTGATTAACCGGTGAAGTTTCTCCATAGCCTCTTCCGGAAATTCTAGAACTACTTATGCCACCTTTATTTATAATATACTCTTTTGTAGACGTATTTCTTCGCTTAGACAGATCAAGGTTATACGCATCACGACCTCTACTATCTGTATGTGATCTCACATCAATTTTTAAGGTAGGATATTCATTCATCACAGCAATCACCTTCTGTAATTCATATGCGGCATCGGGACGAATATAAGCCTTATCAAAATCAAAATAGATAGGGTTAAGATTAAGTATTTTCCCTAAGTCCTGACCCACTTCTAAACGTAATAAGGGTCTAAGTAAGAGATCTTTATTGGCTATACCATCAGGATCAGCCCCAGTACTAACAGAAGCTTCACTCATTTCATACTTATCTTTACTTGCCCTTAATACATATGGTGTTTCACATGGATGCTCTGGAAAACTAAAATTACCTTGAGCATCACTCACCTGAGTCCCTAGAACTTCGTTATCTATATTCTTAAGTTCAACTGTAGCTCCAGGAATAATTTCATTGGTCTCTACATCTCTTGTAACCCCTGTTATACTTTGGTAACAAGGTGGTATTTCTATGATTTCTCTTTTTACAGCATAGATATCATCATTTCCTAAACCTCCGGATCGGTTAGAAGCAAAATATCCTAATCCTGAATCATCATTAAGGATAAGACCAAAATCGTCTCTGCTACTATTTAAAGGCTTACCAACATTAGCAGTGCTTATTTCTACACTGTTGTCACTTAAATCTGTTGTGAATATATCTAATCCTCCTAGCCCAGAATGACCGTCCGAAGCATAAAAAAGTTGTCCTGCAGAGGTAATAAATGGAAAAGTCTCTCTACCTTCTGTATTTATTACGTCGCCTAAGTTTACTGGCTCACCAAAACCTCCGTCATCAAGAATAGCTACTCTCCATAAATCACTTAAGCCTCTTGTCCCTGGACGATCAGAGGCAAAGTATAATGTCTTACCATCTGGACTCAAAGCAGGATGCGCCGTTGAGTATTCATCACTATTAAATGGAAGTTCCTCTGCTTTGCTCCATTCATCATCTTCTCTAACTGTTCTATACAACTTGAGCTTTGTCGTACCGGACCCGTCTTTTCTTAGTTTTTTCTTAGTGTAGTTATTACGTGTAAAATACAATACCTCTCCATCCTCTGTAAATACAGACGTACTCTCGTGATACGGTGTATTAAGAACCTTAGATAATTTTGAAATATTACCTCCTTCAACACTAGGATCATCTACTAGAAATAAATCCAAAAACGGTTGATCATTCCAATCGTGATTATATTCTCCCGTTACATTCTTTCTATTAGATGAAAACACAAGACTTTCGCCGTAGAAACTCGGTCCAAAATCTTGTAATTCTGAATTAAAAGACACTCTAGAAATACTATAATTACCGGAGTTTGCTTCGATTTCCTTTAAGTAATTACGTTCCTTATTAAACTTTGTGGCTCTAGAGTCTGTACCATTGAGAGCAAAGAATTTTTCCATTTGCTGGTCTGCTAAATCGTATAACTCTATACTCTTAAGCGACTGTGCATATCTAAAATAATATTCTGCATCTATAGATCCAGACTCGGCCTCACCTAATAACTTACCATACCACTTTGCAGCCTCAGTATATTCTGCGGTAAAATAATACGAGTCTCCCAACTTGCTATACACCTCAGGATTGGTAGCGCCTTCATCGGCTAATCTCAAATACAAAGTACGAGCATCTACATAAGCATAGTCATCATAATTCTCAGTTGCTTTTTTTACTTTTTTTTCTTGAGCTCCTAGTCCTAATGAAAAGATGCAAAGAAGTAAAAGCAGTACGCTATTTTTTAATTGTTGTTTCATAAGTGAAATAGTTTTGGTCAGCTTATTTTATGTTTTTATGTATG